>NZ_JBDIVO010000375.1:0-4286 GCF_039794385.1 Methylocaldum sp.
CGAACGATGCGTTTCGTGCCTCAGGTCATAGGATGCGCTTCCTTCGTCAGCACATCCTACGCAAGGTGGTTTGAATTGCCACCGCCGCTTCGTTTCCCTCACCGACCTGAGGCCTAAAGCCTCCGATTCGATCGTCACGCTTCCTCGCGTACCGGCAATACTGACGGCAACCGACACCTTGCCATCGACCGATTGCTCCGATGAATAAGCGTTGCGCTCGATCGGACATGATGGTTTATTGTTAGGCCGGGCTGATGCGGGTTGACCGCGGATGTAACAAATAATTAACAGATCGGCGCAAACCCGCTCCGGCTGGGTACAATAGCCGATTTTCGGCTTGCAACATACGCGACATGAAAGTCCTGCACTGCACATGGATTCCCGAGTGTACCGACGAGTTCGTCCAGCCGGGCGATTTTTGGCTTTGGATAGAGCATGACGGCGAACCCGCCGACGTCTCTGGAGCCGCGAACCGTCATCCTCGGCACCTCACCAAAGCGGAGCTGGTGGCTTTTCTCGAAGGCGAACTCGGGCTGGACGTTTCACCTTATGAACGCCGGTTTCATTTCGCGCCGCAGACGGTCCTTTTGCCGACGGTCGACGGTCGGCCGCTGCCGGGCCTAGAGTTGGAAAGCGGAGTGGACGAAGAGCCCATCGAAGCGGCTTTGACGGGCTGGGAAGTGGACGGCTATCGCCTGGCCCACCCTTTCAAGCAGCTCGGCGAATTGCGTTTTCTGTCGGCTTACCGGACCTCGCAGACCAAGGCGGGCATCGATCTGCTGTTTTGGCATTACTTCACGCAGTCGCTGAAGTCGGTGATCGTGAAGGATCGCTATATCCCGGCGCTGCTCTATCGAACCATGCCGCCCGAAGGCTATGAAATCTACGCCGGCTGGGAAATCGTTTCCGACAGTTATGAACGCCTGATTCGGGAGGCCGTCGAGCGGATGCCTCCGGTTTGTGCGTCGGCCGGCGGTTTTTTTTACGAGAGCGCCAGTCTGCTCAAGCATTGCGCCGATGTCCTGGTACATCGCACTATCGTCCAGGCGGCGTCTGCCACCAAGTTGGGCCGCAAGATCGAGGGCACGCTGTTGAATGCCTGCCGCAACGGCGCGCCGGCCGGGCATCCGTGGAAAACCGACGAGGGTATCGAGCTCTACCGGCAATGGCTCGGCTGGCGGCGCAATCTGCTCGGGCGCCGAGAGGAAGCGGACCTGGAGTTGGTGTTCCGCTTGCAGGAAGCAGCCTCCGAGGACGATGCCTGGCGATTGGAAATTCTCCTCTCGCCGCGCCGCGATCCCGCCCTGCGCCTGCCTTTGGCCGAATACTGGGGGCTGCGCGCCGAGGAGAAACAGGCTTTCGCCAAGCCGGTCGGTCCGGAGTTCGAGAAAAACCTGCTGCTCGGCTTGGGCCAGGCGGCTCGCATCTATCCGAAATTGTGGGAAGGCTTGGACGAAGAGCGCCCCACCGGGGTCGATCTGGCTTTGGAAGAGGCCTTCGCGTTTCTCCAAGAGGATGCCTGGGTATTGGAAGATGCCGGGTTTACCGTCATGGTGCCCACCTGGTGGACTCCGCAAGGGCGGCGACGTACCAGAATCCGCCTTTACGCCAGCCGCCGCAGCCCCTCGGATGCGGGTACTCGGCGCGATTTGGGCTTGCAGAACCTGATCGCATACCGTTACGAGCTGGCACTGGGAGCGGAGACCATCGACGAGGCCGAATGGGAACGCCTGGTCGAAAGCAAGACGCCGCTGGTTCGCTACCGCGGTCAGTGGCTGACGCTGGATCGGGAAAAGATGCGCACGATGCTGGAGTTCTGGCGCAAGCACCGGAGCGAGGACGGCGGCATGAGCCTGCCGGAACTGATGCGGAAGACGGCGGAGGATTCGGATCTTTTCGAGATCGATCCCCAGGGAACGTTGCTGGAAATGCTGGGGAAGCTCCGCGATCACAGCCAGCTGCAGCCGGTGGACGATCCGCCGGGCCTGGTCGCGCGGCTTCGGGATTACCAGCGGCGCGGGCTCGCCTGGCTCTGTTATCTCGAAAGCCTGGGGCTGAACGGATGCCTGGCGGACGACATGGGCCTCGGGAAAACCGTGCAGGTAATCGCGCGCTTGGTTCACGAGCGGGTCGAGACGAATCAGCATGCCCCGACCTTGCTGGTCGTGCCCACGTCGGTGATCGGCAACTGGAAGAAAGAGCTCGAGCGTTTCGCGCCCGGCCTGCGCGCCATCGTCCATCACGGCGGCGGACGTTTTCGGGATGTCGGACGTTTTCGGGAGATCTGCGCGGAGCACGATGCGGTTATCACGTCCTATGCCTTAGTGCGACGGGACGAGAAACTGTTTTCCCAGATCCGATGGGCGCGGATCGTGCTCGATGAGGCCCAGAATATCAAGAACCCCTTGTCCGCCCAGACCAAGGCGGTTTTGAGGCTCAATGCGGAGCATCGCCTGGCCTTGACCGGAACCCCGGTGGAGAATCGGCTGCTCGACCTGTGGTCGATCTTCAATTTTCTGAATCCCGGTTATTTGGGCAAGCAGACCCAGTTCCGCCAGCGTTACGAGCTTCCGATCCAGCGCGATAACGATCCGGCTCAGACCGAGACCCTGAAACAGCTGATCGAGCCGTTCGTCCTGCGCCGCGTCAAAACCGATCCCAATATCATCAAGGACCTGCCCGACAAGGTCGAAAACAAGCAGTTCTGTCATCTCTGCAAAGAGCAGGCCTCGCTCTACGAGGCCGTGGTGCGGGACGTGGAGCAGCGCCTGACGATGGCCGAAGGTATCGGTCGGCAGGGCTTGATGCTGTCGGCACTGATGAGGCTCAAGCAGGTGTGCAACCATCCCGCCCAATTTTTGCGCGACGGCAGCGAGTTCACGCCCGAGCGTTCTCCGAAACTCGATCGGTTGCACGACATGTTGACCGACGTGATCGCCGAGACCGAAAGCGCTCTGGTGTTCACCCAGTTCGCCGAAGTCGGCGAGAGCCTGTACAAATATTTGCGCGATGCCTTGGGCTGCCCGGTATTTTACCTGCACGGCGGAACGCCGCCGGCAAAGCGCGAGCGGATGATTTCCGAATTTCAGGATCCGGATACCGAGCCCGGCGTGTTCATATTGTCCTTGAAGGCGGGCGGGGTGGGCATCACGCTAACCAAGGCCAACCACGTTTTTCACTTCGACCGCTGGTGGAATCCGGCGGTCGAGGACCAAGCCACCGACCGCGCCTTTCGAATCGGGCAGTGCAAGAATGTTTTCGTCCACAAATTCATCACCATAGGGACGCTGGAGGAGCGTATCGATCGTATGATCGAAGACAAGAAACAGGTGGCTTCGCTGATCGTCGGAAATGATGAATCCTGGCTGACGCGACTCGACAACGAGGCCTTCAAGGAACTGATCGCCCTGAATCGTCAAGCCGTTATGGAGTAGGCCATGAGCAAGATCGGCAAGACCTGGTGGGGCCAGCGGTTCATCGAAGCGATGGAAACATTCACCGACCCGAAGCGGCTGATGCGTGGGCGCCAGTATCTCAGCACCCACCGCATTCTCGGATGGCGGGTGGAGCAGAACAAAGTCCTGGCGCGGGTGCGGGGACGGATGAGCCCCTACCTCGGATTTTACGAGGAGCCCATCTATGAGATTCACATCGAGTTCCTGTCCCTGCCGGCGTCCGCCTGGGATAACGCCATCCGGCTCATCGGGAGTCGTGCGGGATTTCTGGCCCGCTTGCTTCTCAACGAAATGCCGGACGAGATCGAAAAGCCATTCGAGAATCTGGAAATCGATCTCCTGCCGCGGAGCCGCAAAGACATCAAGACGCGCTGTTCATGTCCCGATCCGGAAAATCCGTGCAAACACATTGCCGCTTTGTATTACCTGCTCGCCTCGCGGCTGGATCACGATCCCTTTCTATTGTTCGAACTCCGGGGACTTCCCCGCGCCGAACTGGCCCGGCGACTTCAGAGCACGCCCTTGGGGGCGGCGCTAGCTACCGCCTTGACGGAGAACGGGGGCGAATTGTACCCGGCGGAGTCCTACTTCAGTCGTCCCGTGCCCAGCACCGTGCCGGACACAGTCGTTCCCAGGGACTACTGGCGCGGCGCGAAGAAACTGCCCTCCGGCGTGGAACCGCCGGAACCCGCTCCGGTTTCGGGCATTCTGGTCAAAAAAGGCGGCGATTTCCCGCCGTTCTGGCCCAAGGACGTGTCCTTCGTCGACGTGATGGAGGCCTTTTACGAGCAGGTCAGGAAAAAGGCGAAGGATTGGATGTGAACGAAGCGA
>NZ_JBDIVO010000376.1:0-4276 GCF_039794385.1 Methylocaldum sp.
CAATTCTATTTCCTCGAGGTCAATACCCGGCTGCAGGTGGAGCACGGCGTCACCGAAGCGGTCACCGGGGTCGATCTGGTCGAATGGATGGTGCGGCTGGCCGCGGGCGAACGGGCGTTTTTCGAGCGCTATCGGCACCAGCCCGAAGGCTCGTCGATACAGGTTCGGATTTATGCCGAGGACCCCGGCAAGAACTTTCAGCCGTCTTCCGGACTCCTCACCGAAGTATCGTTTCCGGAAGGCGTGCGGACCGATCACTGGTTAACACGCGGACTCGAGGTGCCCGCGTTCTACGATCCCCTGCTGGCCAAGCTGATCGTGCATGCCGCGGATCGCGACCAAGCCATCGCTGCCTTGAGCCAAACCTTGGCCGAAACGCGGCTCGCCGGCATCGAAACCAACCTCGATTATCTCCGCCAGATCGCGGACGACCGGGTATTCCGGGAAGGCAGCCAGACCACGGGTTATCTCGCCGGTTTCGAATATCGCCGGCGCACACTCGAAGTGCTGGAACCGGGTACCCAGAGCACGATACAGGACTATCCGGGCCGGCTCGGTTACTGGGACGTGGGAGTGCCGCCGTCGGGCCCCATGGACGCCCTCGCCTTCCGCATCGCCAACCGGCTGGTCGGAAACGCCGAAGGAACGGCGGCGCTCGAATTGACCGTCACCGGGCCGACCCTGAGGTTCAATTGCGATGCGCTGGTATCGCTGTGCGGCGCCGCGATGCGCGCAGAACTGGACGGCGAACCGCTGCCCCTGTGGACCGCGCACCCGGTCAGAGCAGGGCAAGTCCTCCGCATCGGCCCGGTCGACGGCCACGGCTGCCGCGCCTATCTCGCGGTCGCCGGAGGCTTCGACGTGCCCGATTATCTCGGCTCCAAGTCGACCTTCACGCTCGGATGCTTCGGCGGCCATGCCGGACGGGCGCTCCGCACCGGCGATGTGCTGCATCTCGAAAACCCGGCCGCAGCGACGCCAGCAGGCATTCGCCCCCTAGCGGACCTGATCCCGGACTACACCGACGCCTGGGAAATCGGCGTGCTTTACGGACCCCACGGCGCACCGGACTTCTTTACCCATAGAGACATCGAAACCTTCTTCGCCACGGATTGGGAGGTGCACTACAACTCCAGCCGCACCGGAATCCGGCTGATCGGCCCAAAACCCGAATGGGCGCGGCAGGACGGCGGCGAAGCGGGGCTGCATCCGTCGAACATTCACGACAACGCTTACGCCGTCGGCGCCGTCGACTTTACCGGCGACATGCCGGTCATCCTGGGACCCGACGGCCCCAGCCTCGGCGGCTTCGTTTGTCCGGTCACGATCGTCCAGGCCGAGCTGTGGAAGCTGGGGCAACTCCGCCCCGGCAATACGGTGCGCTTCCGGCCTATCACCCTGGACCAGGCCCGCGCACTGGCGGATGAGATCGACGCTTCCTTGGCCCAAATCGGTGGCGGCGACACCACAAAGCGTGCGGAACCGCGAAGACAGACGACACTTCACGGGGACAATCCGCGAGCACTCTGCAGCCCGGTGCTTTACGAAAGGTCCGGCGAGGACTCCTGTCCCACGGCGGTCTATCGCCGGTCCGGCGATTGCAACCTGCTCATCGAATACGGTCCGCCGGTGCTCGACCTGAATCTCCGCTTCCGGGTTCACGCCCTGATGGAGTGGCTGAAGGAGCGGAACATCGCCGGCATCGTCGACCTCACGCCGGGTATCCGCTCGCTCCAAGTCCATTTCGACGATCGCGCGATCCCGCAGGAACGGCTGCTCGATCTGCTCATAGCCGCGGAGAGCGAACTGCCGGCGATCGACGACATGGAAACGCCGACCCGCATCGTCCACCTGCCGCTCTCCTGGGACGATCCGTCCACGCAGCTCGCCATCGAAAAGTACATGCAATCGGTGCGCAAGGATGCGCCCTGGTGCCCCAGCAACATCGAATTCATCCGCCGCATCAACGGCCTCGACAGCATCGAGGCGGTCAAGCGGATCGTGTTCGACGCCAGCTATCTGGTTCTGGGACTGGGCGACGTTTATCTGGGCGCGCCGGTGGCGACGCCGGTCGACCCGCGCCACAGGCTGGTGACGACCAAGTACAACCCGGCCCGCACCTGGACGCCGGAAAACGCGGTCGGTATCGGCGGTGCGTACCTCTGCGTGTACGGCATGGAAGGTCCGGGCGGTTACCAGTTCGTGGGGCGCACCGTGCAAATGTGGAACCGCTATCGTCAAACCGCCGATTTTCGGGACGGAAAGCCCTGGCTGCTGCGCTTCTTCGATCAGATCCGCTTCTTCCCGGTCACGGCGGACGAACTGACGCGCTACCGCGAGGATTTCATCCGGGGACGCCTGAAGCTGGACATCCGCGAAGAAACCTTCAGCCTCACGGAGTACAACCGGTTTCTGGAGACTCATCGGGAGGAAATCGCCGCATTCAAGGTGAAACAGCAGGCGGCATTCGAGGCGGAACGGGAGCGCTGGGCCGGTTCGGAACGGAGCTTTGCCGACGATCATGCCGTGGCCGAAGCGGCGGCGGATACCGAGCTCGATCTGCCGCCCGACGCACGGGCCGTCGCATCCCATGTGGCCGGCAGCGTCTGGAAAATCGCGGTGGGGACGGGCGACCGGGTGGAGGCCGGCGATCTCCTGGTGATCGTCGAATCCATGAAAACCGAGATTCACATTCAGGCCCCGGCCGCCGGCACCGTCTGGGGCGTTTTCTGCACCGAAGGCGGCCCGGTGGCCGCCGGGCAGGATCTGCTCGTGCTGCAAACGGAGAATAAGCAATGACCGATAATTTTCCGGCGAGTCTCGATATCGATAGCTTGTCGGCGGCCTACCGCCAGGGCCGAATCACGCCGGTCCGATTGATCGAAGCCCTGCTCGCCCGGCTGGACGCCGAACCCGGGCAGCCGGTCTGGATCTACCGTCTTCCGGCGGATGAAGTCCTGCGATATGCCCATGCGCTGGAGCAGCGCTCGCCGGCCGAACTCCCCTTGTACGGCATTCCCTTCGCCATCAAGGACAACATCGACCTGGCGGGAACCCCGACCACCGCCGCCTGCCCCGCCTACGCCTACCGTCCGGAGCAATCGGCCTTCGCCGTCCGGAAGCTGATCGAGGCGGGCGCGATTCCCATCGGCAAGACCAACCTGGACCAGTTCGCGACCGGCCTCACCGGCACTCGTTCGCCCTATGGCGCCTGCCCGAACGCCTTCGATCCGGACTATATCTCGGGAGGCTCGAGTTCGGGCTCGGCGGTGGCCGTGGCCAAGGGATGGGTGAGCTTCGCCCTGGGTACCGATACCGCCGGGTCCGGGCGGGTGCCGGCGGCATTCAACAATCTCGTCGGGCTCAAACCAACGCCCGGCCTCATCAGTACCTCGGGCGTCGTGCCGGCCTGCCGTTCGCTGGATTGCATCTCCATATTCGCCTTGACGGCAGGCGATGCGCGGCGGGTGTTCCGGGTGGCGGCGGCGTTCGACCCGTCCGATCCTTACGCCCGAAGCGATCGAACGGCACGGCCGCAGTTTGCCGAGCGCTTCCGTTTCGGAGTGCCGCGGCCCGATCAACTCGAATTCTTCGGCGACAAGGACGCTGAGCGGCTGTTCGCGGCCGCCGCGGAACGGCTGGAAGCCCTTGGAGGACAAAGAGCCGAGATCGATTTTGCCCCGTTTCTCGAAGCGGCCCGCCTGTTGTACGAAGGTCCCTGGGTCGCGGAGCGCTATCTGGCCATACGCGATCTGCTGGAAAGAGACACGGATGCCGTCTACCCGGTCACACGCACGATCATCGA
This sequence comes from Methylocaldum sp., assembly GCF_039794385.1. NCBI lineage: Bacteria > Pseudomonadati > Pseudomonadota > Gammaproteobacteria > Methylococcales > Methylococcaceae > Methylocaldum > Methylocaldum sp. The sequence goes on from NZ_JBDIVO010000376.1 coordinate 3,806, forward strand.
GCGCGGCAAGCACTACTCGGCGAGCGATACCTTCGCCGCCTTCCATCGCCTCATGGCCCTAAAGCGGGCCGCGGAGGAGGTTTGGACGCAAGCGGACATCATCCTGACGCCGACCACGGGAACGATCTACCGGACTGCCGAGGTCGAGGCCGATCCCGTTCGGCTCAACAGCAATCTCGGCTATTACACCAACTTCATGAACCTCCTGGGCCTCGCCGCCGTCGCCGTGCCGGCCGGGTTCAAGCCGGGCGGCCTGCCGTTCGGCGTCACGCTGTTCGCTCCGGCCGGCAGCGATCACGCCCTTCTGAATCTGGCCGAACGGCTGCATTACGCCGCTGGACTGCCGATGGGCGCCACCGGCCAGCCCTTGCCGGCGCCTTCTTCTCAACCCGAGCGGGAAAAACCGGGCCATGTCCGGATCGCCGTCTGCGGCGCCCATTTGTCCGGACTCCCGCTCAACGGACAACTGAC
>NZ_JBDIVO010000377.1:0-4257 GCF_039794385.1 Methylocaldum sp.
GGCGGAACATCACTGAGCGAGGTGATGGCGGTCGTTTTCCCAGCGCCCACGGGTCCGGTGAAAATGATTTTGTTGTACTGAATCACGATTCGATTCCGCTCCCGTCAAGACATTTTCAAGTGTTTCAAAATCTTCCCGAGAAAGGACGTGCGCTCCGGCTCCGGTCTGGCGGTCGACGCCTGAATTTCCGCGCGGGCCGTCTGCTGTTTCGGCCGTTGCTCTATCAGTCGCAAGGCATGAGCGGCGCTGATGAAGGCAAACACATACTGCTGCCGTATGCCTAAAATCTGCGCCGCCTCGCATACGGTATGGGGGCTGTGATACAACAGTGCTGCGATTCGCATGGTATGAGGGATCAGCAGGAAGCGGGTCAGATTGGGCCAGTGTTTGAGGGCTACCTCGTGTTCGAACGAGATGTCCACAGGGATCTTGCCTTTTGACGTCCAGATCGCCATCTTCCATAAGAAGGCATCCAGCGAAATCATCCGGCTCGGATCGAGCTCGGCCTGGCCGGCGTCGATCGGCGTAACTTTCAGATCCTTGGCGGTTTGCGCGCGGGGTCCGCTGATATCCATATGCGCAAGATTGTTAATGCGAATCGCGCAGGCGGCGCGCAATTGAGCTTCGTCTGCGTTGATCCATATCCGTCGAATCTGTGGAAAGACGACCAGCGGCTTCCATGGCGTTTCCACCCGCAAAGCCTGTTGATGCGAAATGGCGAGCGCGCAGGCCGATTCGAAGCTCCCCTGCAGAAAATCCTTGGGATCGTAGCGGACCGCCGCAGCCTGTTCGGGAACGGTCGGATCGATGTCGTCGCGGACGCCCAGAAAGCTCATGAAGCTTTGCTCATCCATTAGGGCGGCCACTTTGGATACGGATCCATCCGATTTTTCCGGCGCAACGACCGCCCGTAACGGAGTCGGGCGGGTTTCCGGCTCCGGCTTTCCGGCTTGCCGCGGTTGGCGGCCTTGGAGAATTTGCCGGACGCGCCGGATCGCCTGCAGCATGCTCTCGGCTTGGACCGGTTTCTTCAAAAAAACGGTCTCGGGCGAAGACGCACGGTCGTTCAGGGAAAGCAGGATAAGGACCCGGTCGGGATGGGTTTGCCGTTCCCGATCCAGCAATTCGGCCGCCCTCTGTGCGTCCATGTCGATCATACAGGCTTCCGCTTCTTCTCCGTCGCCGACGATCTCGGCCTGGTTTCGGCAAGGGCCGTGCAGGAACATCTTGAACAGTTTCGCAGTCCGCTCGTCCATCCCTAGAACCGCCAACCTTAATGGCGCGATGGCAAAATCGGTCATGGGGTATGTTCCTTTCGCAGATATCGTTCGCACTCGTCCCAAATCGCCGGCAAGGGGTCCATGATCGCCCGAAGCTTTTCACGCGTGTGCAAGAAATTGTCGAGATCACCGGTCGCCCGATACAGCAGCAGTAGTTCCTCAAGTAAATCGGTTCGCTCAGGCAGTCGGAACAATGCGCCTTCCAGTACCGCTCTCGCTTGGTCGATCTGGCTGTATTCGATGTGTTCCCGCGCTTCCACCAGCGGGTCGCGTTCTTCGTCCGAGGCATCGATCGACACCTGGACCAAATTCAGCGAACCGATGACGCCGGGGGCAAGAACCGATTGCCCGGCCGGCGGCAGCTCGGCCCAATCGGGCGTGTTTCCGCATTCAAGCCATCGATCGAGACGCGCATAGCAATCCTTCCTCAACCGATCCCGCGCCCCTGTCAGCAATCGCTTGCGGAGAGAGGGTCCCCTGTGTTCCAGGGCAATGAAAAGGTCCAACAAAGCGGCGTACAGGCCGTCTCGGTCGTTTTGATGGTAGTGGTGCAACACCCGCTGAGTGTGTCGCAGCAAGTTGTCGGGAACCGCAGACACGGAATGGGCCAGATAATCTGCGACGTCGTTTTCTGTGCCTAGGCAGAGCGGATTCGGTTGGAGCGAGTCCTCGATCAGAAAGGCCGGTTCGGCAAAATTCCCTGGACCAACGTCGGGCCCTGCCTCACCGCATCGCGGCAAGGCCGGTCGCTGAGCTTGGGAGAGATAATCGACCATCGGTGTTCTTAATGAGGAAACGGCTAGGCAATTAACAGGGATAAGGTGGACGGCTCTCTACAGGGTCGGCGGACATCGTTCTAAAGGGAAGATTCAGTCAGCGGACCCAGGCGTCCTGGCCGGACACATCAAGAATAGTCGGTTTTTGGGGGAAGGCTAGGCGGTGGAAGGCTGCCTGGACAGGCGCTCGGACGTTATGGCTGAGAGTCCGAGCTTGCAGGGAAAGCTGGGGTGAATCAGGGGCCGGTTTGGAGACGGTGATCGTTCTCGAACCGCCAGGTGCGGGTGATGATCAAAACATCCGCTTCCTGTTTCAGCTCTTGGGGAAAAGGTGCGAAGGGAGCGGCAAGCTGCACGATATTCGTTGCGGCGTCGTCCAGAACTTGATGGCCGGAAGAATGCCGGACCTGTATGCTGTACACGGTTCCGTCCGGCTTGATGCCGACGCTCAGAAGCAGGCTTCCGGAAAGATTCCGGCGGCGGGCTTCGTCGGGATAATTAAGATTGCCGATACGCTCGATTTTGTCCTGCCAGGCCTTCTCGTAGGCAGCGGCCTTGTATTTGTGGGCGTTCACCGAGTTGATGTAAACCAGCTTGGGACGGCGGGCATAGTCTTCCCGCGATTTGTTCAGTTCGGCGCTCAATTCGGCAATCTGCTGGCTGAGCGCCGCGGCGGTGAGCTTTACGGGCTGCGGTTCCGGCAGTATCTCCGTGCCTTGATCCGTGACGATCTTCTTTTCGGATTTTTCCTGTCTCAGCACGCGTTTGAGTTTGGCTTCCTGAACATGCGCGGGATTGGGCGCGTTTTCGGTTTGCTGGCCCTGTCCTTCCTGCGGTGTGGGCTGGTTCCTCGGAATCGCCTTTTCGGTATGGGTTCCGCTGCCTATCTGGTTGTCCGGAGCGAGAAAGTCGGCCTTTTCCGGAGCCTTCTGCGAAGCATTTCGCACCAGAGCGATGGTCAAGGATTTCTTGATTTCCGGGTGCTTGGGCATTTCGAAGCTGACGCCCAGGATGAGAACGGCGTGTGCGATGCCGGCAAAAACCAGGGATAGAAGAAAGCGGTCGGAAAAAACCTTTTCGGTATTCATGAGTCGACGTTATTAAGCCCGCACAACGGACTCGATATGATTCATCAGCAAGGCACTGATATTCAAGCCGAACAGTGCATCCAGCTCCTGCACGCAGGTCGGGCTGGTCACGTTCACTTCGGTCAGATAGTTTCCGATCACGTCCAGTCCCACGAATACGAGTCCTCTTTCGCGAAGCGTCGGACCTACTTGCTCGGCGATCCAGCGATCCCGCGGGGTCAGTTCGCGTCCCTCCGCGCGCCCTCCGGCGGCGAGGTTCCCGCGGCTTTCTCCCAGCGCGGGGATACGGGCGAGAGCATAAGGAACCGCCTCGCCGTTCACTAGCAGGATGCGCTTGTCGCCGTCGACGATTTCCGGCAGATAGCGTTGAGCCATGACGAAGCGCGAGTTGTGCCGGGTCATGGTTTCCAGGATGACGCTCAGATTGGGGTCTTTTTCCGCGATGCGGAAAATCGAGGCGCCGCCCATGCCGTCCAGGGGCTTCAGGATGATTTCGCCCTGTTCGTGCAGAAATTCGCGGATCTTGTGCCCTTCCCTGGCCACCAGGGTCGGCGGGCAGCACTGCGGAAACCAGGCGGTAAAGAGCTTTTCGTTCGCATCGCGCAGCGAGCGTGGTTTATTGACCACGTAAAGCCCCTGGTTTTCGGCGCATTCCAAGAGATAGGTGGCGTAGATGTATTCCTGGTCGAAAGGCGGGTCCTTGCGCATCAACACCACGTCCAAGGAATCCAGCGGCGCGACCGTCTCGCCGAGGAAGCTGAACCAGGACTGCTGGTTGCGCTCCACGCTCAGGCGGCGCATCCGCGCGTAGGTGCGTCCGTCCCGCAAATAAAGATCGTTGAGCTCCATGTAATGGAGCTCGTAACCCCGCGACTGGGCCTCCAGCAGCATGGCGAAACTGGTGTCTTTGTGGATTTTGATTTTTCCGATGGGATCCATGACGATCCCGAGCTTTAGACTCATAGCGATTTTTCCGTAATAGGAGGAGCGCGGCTTGACTTAAAAACCTTGAATCATATATAAAGCCTGATTTCCGTTCCAGCTAGGCGAGTTAGAGGTCAACCATGTCCAGAGTATGCCAGGTGACGGGCAAGCGCCGTATTGTAGGCAATA
>NZ_JBDIVO010000378.1:0-4253 GCF_039794385.1 Methylocaldum sp.
CGAAGTGCCAGGAAGGGATCGACGGGCCTGATTCACAATTAACAACATCTATCGGCAGATGGCCGCGCCCAAGATTTTCCGCGACAGCAGACAGCCGCTTCCCCCGTATCCGGAGTCGAGCGCCGTTCAGCGAGGCGGGCGCGAGCAGGCCGGCGTCGATGTTGCCGATGCCAAGCCCCATTAAGGGTGGGAATCCTTTCCCAATCGCAAACGGCGTCTTCGGGAAGGGGCTGGCCGGCGCTCCCGGCCAGGCCGTTTGCGATTGGAAGGGTCATCCCAGCGCTCCTGGGATGACCGTTTGCGATTGGAGCGCCGAAGCCTCCCTTCCCGACGCCATGTCCCGACCGCGCGTTTTCGTCGGCAAAGGATTGCCGATCTACAAATGGCTGAAGCAATTCACTCGAACCGAAGGCGCTAACGATGTTCGCCAAGCCTTTTTTGTAAAGCCCAGAATTCAAGCTGCCAAGTCGACGACCGGCGCCCTGGGTCGGTCCAGTGCCCGCGCGAGGAAGGCGGCGATTCGCTGCCAGTGGACCCGAAGGGTCACGTCGTCGTAGTTTTCCGGACGGCCGTGGAGGTCGAGGACGATCGCATCGCCGCGGGCCATGAAGCCCGCCGCCAGGTCTTCCACCGGCCCGGCCGCGAGAGTCCGGGTGTTTGCGCGGCAAGGGCCGAACCGGCTCGGCGGCTCGAAGGGCGTCGTTGGTTCCGCAAACCCGCGCGCAACGGCCAGCGGCGTAGCGCAGCGCCTGCTCGTGATCCTCGCGCGAGAAATCGGCGAGTGCGTCGCCGATCAGAAAAGGCTGGATGTCGAGCATGAAGGCTTCCGCCGCGGTCATCAGGCAGCCGATGTGGGCGTACACTCCGCAGATCAGCAACTGGTCGCGGCCCGTTCCGCGCAGCCGCGCTTCCAGGTCGGAGCGCTTGAACGCGCTGTAGCGCCATTTGGTCGGCACGGTGTCGCCGGGCTGGGGCGCGACCGCGTCCACAACGCGCGTCGATTCGGGCCGGTCGGGAATGCCGTCGCCCCAGAAATCGTTCAGCAAGGCACGGTCCTCGGGCGCCTGCCCGCCGGGCTGCGCGGTGTAGAACACCGGAATGCCGGCCTTTCGGGCCGCAGCGATCAGGCGGGCGCAGCGGTCCAGAAGCTCCTGAATGGGCGGCTGTGCGGGATCGTAGAAATCCAGGAAATACCCACATCGGATTTGTCGAACGAAACCCTGGATATGCACGGGCCATCGAATCATTGAAGGAAGAACTGGAAGCCGTCGACTGGTACAACCAGCGGGTCGATGCCTGCAAGGACCCCACCTTTTCCAAGGAGCTCCGCGATTACTTGTTCACGGATAAGCCTTTGGCGCACGAATAACGGTCATCGAGCGATTTCTCGATGGCAATCGGGTCGGGGTCGCGGGACATCGCCCGTTACCCTCGACCGAATCGCCGGACGACGTGGTGTTCGGACAGGGCCAGCTCCGTTGCCGGTATTTGGCGCGGACGATCAAAACTTCAGAATGGCGTTTGCAAAGACCGTGTTGTATTCGTAGTCGGCAAACACCCGGCTGGAGCTACGGTGTCCTTTCTCATAGACGATATTCAGCTGGCCGTGATCGGCAAAGTCGTAGGAAACCGATAATCGGCCGGTTAGGATCGTGTCTTCGTCAGTCTTCGCATCGATGCGTAATTTCGGGTCGCCGGCGTACTGCCACTCTTCCCAGCTAAATTTCGCTTGCAAGTCGATCTTTGGCGTTACCGACCACGTGGGGCTGACGCTCACGCCTTTAGTGACGACATAGCTGGCCGCGATATCCGAGGTTCTGTTCAACAAATCTCCCCAACCCGACAAGGTAATCACGGTTTTTCCTGTCGGTGTCCATTGATAATTGAGCCGCCATGCCTCGCCTTGATAATCCCGTTGTGAAAATTGCTTATGATTGCGGATGCGATAGCCGATGCGTCCCTCTACCAGCGATTTTCCGGTAATCTGCCATTTGTAGAGTGCACTGAATTCATGTTCCTGGTAGCGGTTATCGATCAGCGCGGACAAAACCCGCTCCCGATTCGGCAGGCTGGCATCCGTGTGTGTGTACTGAATGCCGATCGTATTCTGGTCGGGAGATTTATAGTGCAGCCCGATGATGCCGGTATCGCTGGTCAGATCCAGAAACCTACGCTGGGGCGCCTCATGCTCGCTGTTCAGCCACCGGTATTGTCCGTTCAATCTCCATCGTGGATTGAACTTGTAATTGACATCGACCAAGGCCGTATTGTCCGTGATGAGATCCCTTCCGAAAAACCCCGTGTTGGTAAAACCTCCCAAATACTGCCTGTAGCCATAGCCGAGTATTCCGCCGAAGGAAGTTCCCGCTTGCCATTTCCATGTCCCTTTTGCCAGGGACGATACATGGTTAAGCTCATCGTGGTTGGCGTAACGATTGTCGTCGACCTTTCCCTCGAGCTGAAACTCCTGCCGGCTCACCGGAATATAGGTTCTGAGCCCCGCGGAAAGCCGGTTGATCAAGTCCCAGCGTTCCGATTCGTTTATCGGTGCGTTCGGATTGGTCTTGCTCGGGCGACGGAAAAGATTGTCATCGTAGGTCAGCGTCTCCGATAAATAAGGCTGAAAAGTGTCAGTAGGATCGGCGACGCCGAAAGAGGCTTCCGTCCACACCAAAAACGCGAGGGAAATAATAGTTTCCGCTTTGGGCTTATACATGAACCGCTGATGCTTGCGTCTTGAACGTAGCGCTTTCAAATGCTTGCGCAAACCTTTTGTATCAGCCTATGCGGCGAGACTTTCCGTACCGCCGAATTCCGATAGCGACTAGCCCGATCGTGTTATGGCTATACACAACGGCACGCCTTTAGCGAAAGAGGACCGGCAAAATGTCATCGATCCGCTTTGCACGAAAATAAGACCGCGCCGCCGCGCGGCTCTCCGAATCTGCGATACGGCCTGCGGCCGCAGAGCTCAGGCCGTCGAGGATCGCGGACGCGAATCCGGATTCATCTTTGCTGACTCGGAAGCAATTCTTGACCTCATCCGGAAGTCCAGCCAAGCCCTGAGGCGTACTGATCAATTCGGCGGGGGAAAAAAGCATTTCGACGGACTTGATATTGACTCCGCTACCCGCAAAGACAGGGTTGATCAAGATCTGCGCGTCGCGCAATATCGAGACGGCGTCTGGCGGATTTTCGATCAGTGTGACTTCGGGGCGCGCAGCGAGCGCCGCTCGTATCTGATCCGAAGGCTGGCTGCCGGCGATGAACAGGCGCAGGCCGGGCCGTGCATCGAGAAGCCGCGGCGCCACCTTCTCCAGAAACCAAACCAAGCCCTGGACGTTATTGGGCATGAACAGGTTTCCGAGATAGCCGACGTCGAATCGGGGGGGACCTTCCCGCGGCGCACTGAGGCGTCCCGCAAAAGATTCGTCCACCAGCGGCGGCAGCCAATATCCGGACGTAAACCCGAGCTTCTCCCAATATCTAAGGTCATCGACGGAGATATCGAAGAACGCGGAACTCTCCCTGAGAATTCCGTGCTCGTAACGGCGCAGGTTGAACAGGCTGAGTGTCCACTGAAACCGTTCTCGCGCCGTTCGGGCGATTCTGGCCTGATGTAGTGTGTACCGATGTTCGATGTTGTGAGAGCGGTAGAACAACGGCAGTTTCAGCTCGTGCGCCAGACCGCGCGCCACCTCGCCACCATAGACGGCGTCCAGCCAGATTGCCTGGCTGTCGAATGCGCGCTGCGCCTCCAGCAGGGAACGAAACTCGGCGGGCCTCAAGCTACGGGAGGCCACTCGCCAAGGCAGCCGCCACAGGTGGACAGTTCGCTTGATGCGCGAACGCCAGGTTCGTTCAAACGGAAAGACGTACAGATCCTCCACGACCTCCCGCACCTTGTCGAGATGTTCCGGTCGCAGCGCGCCGGCGGCTCCGCCGCCCCAGCAGACGAGTTGGACGCGGACGCCCGCCGATTTCATGGCGCAGAGCCGGCGCCACACGTCGACCAGACCACCATGTCCGGGAGGGAAAGGCAGCTCGTTACAGATCATCGTGATGCGCATCGGTTGGTCCTTATCTTGCTCTGCGCGCTTTGTGTACGGATGCCTGTGGCGAAGCTAGCGGGCGGAATACCAGGTAGAACTGCGTCTCCGTTGCCATGGCTTCGAGGTAGATGCCCCGGCGGGTGTACGGCGCGGCGGAATCGGGGACGGTGCCCACAAACACCCGCTGCAGCTCGGCGCCGG
>NZ_JBDIVO010000379.1:0-4247 GCF_039794385.1 Methylocaldum sp.
CTGCCCGGCGGGTGCGGCATCGAGGACATGGCGGGTTGGGAAGCGGTACTGTTCGATACCGCGTTTTCCCACGTCAATAACCGATTGACGCTATTCCAGGAGAACGACGCGCCCGTGGATGACAGGACGCACTTTCGATTCTGGGCTGCCCTGGCCAGGAAGAAGGTTGAAACGTTCCCCGTCGAGCGATTGGTGCCGATGGGCATGACCGTCGATGAATTTATTCGGACGCATGCCCGATGACTCCGCAAGAACATTTGTTGGTCTGTTTGATCCGTCTGCGCGTCAGACCCCGCCGTTCAGGGCGGGGAAGGATAGCGCGGCGTTGAGCGGACGCAATGTCGGCGGAACGCCAAGGAGAGGCTTAAGGATTTTTTAAATTAGCACATCATGAATGTCGTTCAGCGCGCCTACCGCTATCGTTTTTATCCGACTGCAGAACAGGAAACCATCCTGTCGCAAACGTTCGGGTGCGCCAGGTTCGTATACAACCATTTCCTGCGGGCTCGGACGGATGCGTTCTATCAGGAACAGAGGCGGATTGGGTACAACGAGACCGCCAAGTTGCTCACGAAATTGAAGCAGCAACCGGACATGGCCTTTCTGCAAGAAGTCTCGAATGTCGTCTTGCAGCAATCGCTGCGAAATCTCGACGCGGCATTCAAAAACTTCCTACAAGGTCGGGCGCAATATCCGACTTTCAAGAAGAAGCACGGCAAGCAATCCGTTCGCTACACGAGATCGGGGTTTCGCTGGAAGGACGGACAGATTTATCTCGCAAAGATGGATGAGCCTCTGAATATCCGTTGGAGCCGTTCATTCAAAGGGGAACCATCGTCCGTTACGGTCAGCAAAGACACGGTGGGTCGGTATTTCATATCGATTTTGGTCGAGGAAGAGATCAAGCCGTTACCGGTCGTCAACAAGATGGTCGGTATCGACTTGGGGCTGAAGGATGCTGTCATCCTGAGCGAGGAGGAGAAAATCCCCAATCCCAGCTATCTGCGCAAAGCAGAACGCAAGCTGGCCCGTGCTCAGAGGCGTTTGGCGAAGAAGCAAAAGGGGTCCAAGAACCGCGCTAAAGCTCGCCTCAAAGTGGCCAGGCTTCACGCGAAGATCGCCGACAGTCGCAAGGACTGGGCGCACAAACTCACATCACGGCTGGTGAACGAGAACCAAGTGCTGGCCGTGGAGAGTTTGCAAGTCAAGAACATGGTCAAGAATCCAAATCTCGCAAAGGCCATATCGGATGTGGGCTGGGCCGATATAACCCGGCTATTGGAGTACAAAGCCAATTGGTACGGGAGGACCTTTGTTCAGATCGACAAGTTTTATCCGTCGAGCAAACGCTGCTCGACCTGCGGTCACATCCTCGACACGCTCACGCTGGACGTTCGTTCATGGACCTGTCCGGAGTGCGGGGCCGAGCATTGCCGGGATGTCAACGCCGCCAAGAATATCCTGAGTGCAGGACTGGCAATACTCGCCGGAGCCGACGCGCTCAGGCTGCACGAGAAAAGTACCGCGGGGCACGCGGGAGCTTAGAAGCCTGTGGAGCTTGGGTAAGTCCTCGGCGGTTGAGCCAAAGAGGCACCGGGCGATGAAGCAGGAACCTGGAAGGCGACAACCAGGAATCCTCGGCCTTCAGGCCGGGGAGGATGTCAATGGGACAGAAGATAGTGAACCCTATGGATACCCATATCCGACCTTACAAATTTTGCACCCCATCCGAATGGTTCACTCGCCGGGTTCGAATCGAGGTCATCGGCATCGGCGGAACCGGCTCGGAGGTTCTCTCCAGCCTTGCCCGTATCGATTACGCCATCCGCGAACTCGGCCATCCTGGGCTGTATGTCCGGGCCTGGGATGGAGATCGGGTGGAGCGTCCCAACATCGGCCGACAGGCGTTCTATCCGGCGGACCTGGGGCACAACAAGGCGCTGGTTTCGGTGCAGCGAATCAATTATTTGTTCGGCCTGGATTGGAACGCCGAGCCGCGCATGTTCGATATCAACCGAGACGGAAACGCAGGCCAGCGTGATTTGCTGATTACCTGCGTGGATGTCGCTCAGTTTCGCGCTGACCTCGCCAAGTCGTTTGCGGACGATCCGCAAAGGGTGCTCTGGTTGGATGCCGGAAACGGTTTGCACTCCGGGCAAGTCATCCTCGGGTGGCTGGGGCAAGCAAAAGACGGTGCCGTGGCTTTGCCATCCGTGTTTGATTTCTATCCCGAGCTGGACGGCATGGCCGATGACAACTTGCCGTCGTGCAGCATGGAGGAAGCGCTGGCTAACCAGGACTTGCCGGTCAACCGCGCCATCGCCAACGTCGTCATGCAACTGGTCTGGTCACTGCTGAGACATGGTGGATTAAACCACCACGGTGCCTATGTGGATATACGGAAAGGCGTCATGACACCGATCAATATTCTACGTTGAAAAAAGGTGTGTTTGGTGGCAGTGTTATTACGCAACAATAGTGAACAATTCGTGAAACTCTGGGAACACTTGACATCCTCCCCGGCCTGAAGGCCGGAGATTCCTACGGCGCTCATGCTGCGTATGCAGCGTGAGTCGCTTCGGCGGGTTCCTGCTTCGCCGGAGCTGCCCTGCCTGCACCGAGATGCAGGCAGGGTCTTACATCCCCTCCACAGGCCATGACGGCATGCCCTGCCGCCAATATGGTCACGGCGGCATTCACATCGGCATGCGCCGTGTGGCCGCAGTGGGCACATTCAAACCGGGATTGGGTGATTCGGTTTTCTTTTGCCACATGCCCACACACCGGACAGCCCAGGCTGGTGTTGCGTGGATCGACCGCCACCACGATCCCGCCGCGCCAAGCCTGTTTGTACTCAAGCTGGCGACGGAACTCGAACCACCCCTGATCGAGGATGGATCGGTTCAGTCCCGCCTTGGCGCGGGTGTTTTTCCCCGGCTGTTCGACCGTCCCCGACGCTGACCTGGACATATTCCGTATCTGCAAGTCCTCAATCACGACCGCCGCGTGGTTTTTGCTGATGGTGGTGGAGAGTTTATGCAGATGGTCGCGCCGGATGTTGCCGATCCGGGTGTGGAGCTTCTGGATACGGGCCTTCGCCTTGATCCAGTTTTTGGAAAACTTCTGTTTGCGGCTCATGGCTCGTTGATACCGGGCCAATCGTTGTGCATGGCGCTTCATCGCATCCACTGGGGCGATGATCTCGCCGGTGGACAGGGCGGCGAAATTTGCTACGCCCAAATCCACGCCGACGATGCTCGTCGATGGATGGACAGGTTCCGGCACCTCGCGCTCGGTCTGGATGGATACGAACCATTTGCCACCAATGGCCGATACGGTGACGTTTTTCACCGTGCCCAGAGCCTTGCGGCTGTTGCGGTAGCGCAACCAGCCGAGCTTAGGCAGGAAGATGCGGCTATTTCCCTGATCGAGCTTGATCTGTTTCGGGTCGGGGTAGCGTAAGCTGTCGGACCGGCCTTTCTTCTTGAAGCGCGGAAACGCGGCGCGCTTGGCGAAGAAGTTGGCGTAAGCCCGCTCCAGGTCCTTGAATGCCTGTTGCAGCGGATGGACGGGGGCATTGGCCAGCCAAGGCGCGGTACGACCGGAGGGCAGCGGCGTGCCGTTGCGCCACGCCGTGAGTTCCTTGCACAGCCCGGCGTAGCCGAGCTTCTTCTCGCCTTGCTCGTAACGCCGCTTCTGCAAGTTCAGCGCCTCATTGAACACGACCCGGCACGAGCCGGCGAAGCGGCGCATTTGCCGCTCTTGCTGGCCGTCTGGTCTGAGTTCGTACTGGTAGGCTTGGAGTCGCCGCATGCGAGCAGTATAGTTTGGTCTATGAGCGATAACAACGATATTCGGCATGGAAGGCACTGCGTTTTCAAGATGCACGTCCATTTGGTCTTTGTGGCGAAACACCGTCGCAACGTGTTCGACAGCGACGCCATTGACCGACTGCGCACGATCTTCGCCAAGGTCTGCGCCGACTTCGAGGCGCAACTGATAGAGATGGACGGCGAGGACGACCATGTGCATTTGCTGGTCGAGTACCCGCCCAAGGTCGCCGTCTCGAACCTTGTGAACAGCCTCAAGGGCGTGTCCAGCCGCCTGCTGCGCAAGGAACGGCCCGATATTCAGAAGCGGTACTGGAAAGGCGTGCTATGGTCGCCGTCCTATTTCGCCTCAAGCTGCGGCGGCGCACCAATCTCCATCGTGCGCCAGTACATCGAGCAGCAGCAGACTCCGCACTG
>NZ_JBDIVO010000380.1:0-4247 GCF_039794385.1 Methylocaldum sp.
CATCGGATCGATGCCGACCATGCGCAGCGACCGGAAGGCCTTCGCGGTTTCGGAGATGTCGAGCGGGGTATCTCGGGCGAAAGTCTGAATCCACGCCATCGCCTTGCCGCCGGCCTCGGCGCTGCCCTCCAGCTCGATGATGGATTGTTGCAACCTCTTCAGCTCCGCATGCGGCATGACAAACGTGCGATTGAAGGCGAACGCCAGGCCTGCGCCCAGGGCGGTGACTTTCGCGGTCAGCGCCGTCGCCTCGCGGCCGACATCGGCCAGGCCCGTTTTCACAGCCGACAGGCCCGAGAGCCGCGCGAATTTGTCCATTTCGAACGATAGCCGCTTGACGGGTGCGTTCATTGCCTGCAATTGGCCGTTGAGTTTCTTGATCGGGCCCGTGGCTTGGTCGACGGCGCGAAGGATGATCGATAAATTGAGTTTTTTTTCTGCCATGACGATGTCCTTACCGGGAGCCCCGGACGTTCATTTCGTAATTAAGTTCCTGCCGAAGCGTCTGGAAAAACCGGCTTTCGATCTTTTCGGCCTCGCGCGCGGCAACGGCTTCGGCCTTGGTCAGCGCGACCTCTTGTTCGTCGACCGAAAGGTTCGGTTTCCAGTGGGTCGGGCGGCCTCGGCTATGTTTATCGAGATGCGGCCGACGTTTGAAAATGCTTTCATGCCCGCTTCGCAGTGATGCCATAAACGCGCTCTCGAAGTAATACCTGCCGGCCATCGCGCCGCCTTCGAGCTGATCCAACTTGCCGGCGGCCCCGGCTTTCACCGGGTTGTAGCCGAGCCAAATCGCTTTGCGGTTGGATTGCACCCGGCGAGCCTCCCGAATCGATTTGAACGGGATTTCGTGGGCGAGCGCCAGCTCCCGGCGCAACATCCGTTCCGCCCATTTTATGGTTTTCCGGGTCGCACGCTGTTCTGCGCGTTCGGCTTGCTCGGGAAACGCGTTTAACTCCCGAGCAACGCCGTCGATGCCCTTGATTTCAGTGACGATCGTGCTCATTGACACACCCTTGGTGACGAGAGAAGGAAGGGGCGGTCGTGCGGGTTCCATGAGCGACGGAGACCCAGGGAGACCGCTCGCGCCAAAGAGGGAAGCGCCCCTTGAAAAGGTGTCCGGCGTGACCTCCGCTACCGCTACATTTACACGCCGGACACGGTGCAGCGGTACGAGGACTGAGTTAATGCCCGAGATAGTTGGACCAGGCATCTTGTGTTGCCGGATCGGCAGCCGGTGCTCCCGATCCGGCGACCGCGCCTGGATCGGGAACGGCACCTAGACGCGCCCAATATTCGTTGCTGGCCTGCTCCATGTGCTCGCGCTCGGTCATCAGGCCTTCGAGGGCGCGCTCGACGGTTTTGACTTCGCCCGCCGTCGCCGGTAGCCACCGGAAACCGCCCGCGATCGGAGTCAGCTTCCGGTAGCCGGTCGGCGAGTCAGCGGCAACCTTGAAAACGGTCGATTGCCCATCAGCGCCGAAAAGCTCGATGATTTCGCTTTTAAAAGCGTAATTTTGTTTTTGTGACGTTTTCATTTAGGTAGCCTCCGGGTCTGCGACCAAAACAATGGCTGGACTGCAATCCGGTCGGCGCGGGTGGACTGCGCCGTGCTCGACTTCCCAGCGGCAAATGAGCTTTTCCTCGCGAATCTCGAGAGAAAACAGCTGCTCTTCGAGCTCTCGTCTGATCTTGGGGCGATCTTTTGACGCCGGACCGGGTTCGATAAATTCGTATTGCGTCTCCAGCAGACGGTGGAGCCCACGTTCAACAACTTCCGGGGCCAATGCGCATAGCAGGCTGACCGGGTCGTCGCCATCCGCCAGGCCAGCGCCAACATAGCCGCTGTGCGCGAAATATCCGACCTTGCCAGGCAGTCGGCTGTTTTTTGCGATATGCCGCACGCTCTCGCTAGCCTGGTGTTTGGCTTCCGCCAAGGTCAGCGGTGAGCCATCGAGCCACGCGATTTTTTCACGGACCGTCGAGATTTCCGAGCGGAGCCGTTCAAGCTCAGCTTCGAGTGTGATGCTTTCCATCGATTACCCTCCTTTTCCGAATAGGCGCGCGAGCATGCCGGTCGGCGGCGCCGATGCCGCTACACTGGGGCTTTGTGCGGCCGCTCGCCCCAGGGCCGCCTCCATGGTGGGGACGGCGACAGGCGCAACGGCTTCGTTCGCTAACCGAACACTCGTGGTTTGCGGCTTGCGGCCGTATTCCCGCACAAACTGGCGCAACCGATCGAGGGGAGCGTTAAGCTCCTGCCATCGCTCATACGCACGCGCGCGCTCGGCCTCCAAGCTGTCAACACGGTCGCGTAGATCGGCAAGACGCTCAAGATGCGGCCGCCAGGGGTTCGGGCGGTCACCCAGATCGATTGTTCCATCCGGGCGGCGACCGGCCGGCGTTTGTTCGTTAGGCAGGCTCGGCACCGGGAAACGGCAACCACGGTCCAACCAGTCGCGGAGCACATCCTTCAGCGGCCCGCGTGGCTGCCCGTCGAGATTGATCTCGAGCGTTGAACGCGCCCTCTGGAAGGTCGCCCGCGTTTCGTTCAGGCGGTCTTCGATGTCGCGAAGAACTGCATGCTGCTGTCGGGCAGCCTCTTCGAGGCGATTTAGTTTTGTGAAATCAATATTCATGTGAACCTCCGTAGGCGTTACTTTGCCGTATCTGGTACTCGGCTTGAATGCCCCACCTTGTCGATTAGCAGCTCAAATATGCGGTTCGCGGATTCTGGTGGATGGCCGCTTTTGGCCTTAAAAATCTGAAACAGCACCTTTTCCAAGTCGGGCAAGGTTTCGGGCGGTTCGGCAAGACCTTGGAGCCGCGGCCATCGGTAGCGGCGGAAAGCGATGATTTCCCGGCTGAGCAACGCGGCCTTGGTCCAGCTGTCACCGGCTGGGATCATCGACGCGGCTTCGCGCAGAAGGTCCTTAGCGCGGCGGTGCCGGAAATAGTCGCGCCAGCTCCGGCCGCCAATCTCGGGGAGCCCTAAGCAGCGCTCCAAGGAGTCGCCCGATTCAATGGCGAGCACAAGGCCTTGCCGCAACCACTCGACCACAAGATCGGATGCGCGGCCGTTATCAAGCAGCTCACCCAAACTATCGGCGTCGATCATGCCGACCTCCGTCAGCGAGCCACCCCAGCGCCTCGGCGGTCCAATCGCCCCCAAGCCGCCGTGCAACGGCCTCCCGCGCTCCGTCAAGCAGCTCGCCGCCGGTTTCGATGGGGTTCCGCGTCATTGTAGTCGCGACCGAATCGCGCCGGCCGCGATAGCCCGCAGCGATCCCTGTGCAGCTTCGAGCGCCGCCATGTAGTCACGATGCAAATCAACATCGACGGTGCCGTCCTCGTTGATAAAGATTACGGCGCGGGCGAGCTTGTCCGCCACACTCTCCAGGCGATCGATTTCGGCGTTTTGCAGATCGATCAATTCAAGGGCCTTGTTGATTTGCTCATTAAGAGAATCGATATGAGCTTCATGATCAGGTTCCGGCAGCTCA
Organism: Methylocaldum sp.; assembly: GCF_039794385.1. NCBI lineage: Bacteria > Pseudomonadati > Pseudomonadota > Gammaproteobacteria > Methylococcales > Methylococcaceae > Methylocaldum > Methylocaldum sp. The sequence continues at coordinate 3,504 of NZ_JBDIVO010000380.1, forward strand.
TGGCCGCCGAGACCGGCCGAAAAGGCTCCGAAGTATGCATTAGCTCCACTGTTTTTCATTTTTCAGCCTCACTCTTCTGAAGCCACTGGGCTTCATCGGTTAAAACGTCGCAGATCGCGCGCAGTTCCCCACGGATCGCGTCACGAAGCCGACACTCAAGGCTCCAAACGTCGACGATTGCGGCCAGCTCTGGCGCGAGTCGCGTCGGTAAGGTTTCTACGAGAGCATCACGTAGGGTTCGGGCTATTTGGCGCTGCGCTCGCTCGGATCCTGCGCGGTCGATCAGCTCGCCTGCGCGAACCGCGTTCTCGCGCTCGAGCTTTTCAGCCATCGCTCGCTCCCGGCGTACCCGCATCTCTGCCAGTTCCGAATTTTGTGTGTCCGCAGTCAACGCCCCTTCGGCCTTGCGGTCCAGGCGCGGGACAAGCGCCTTGCCGTTCTCGCGCGCCCACGTCAGACATTCACCGAAGTCATACTCGTTCGAGCGCCCCCGATTTTTCGAGCGCCGGTGAGGCATGCCCTCGCGGGTCCAGTTGGTGATGGCCATGGGACTGACCCCGAGCGCCTGCGATAACTCTTTTGCGTTCATGTATATGTTACCCGTACTATTTATGAGCGACTAAAGTTCTTTAAAAATCAGTGACTAGCGTTTGTTCGGGGTCTTGCCGCCCGCACTGCCCCCGGCCGGTGGGAGGACCGTGATCAGCGCGGGTCCGACCCTTCATCGTGCGCCTTTTTTGGGCT
>NZ_JBDIVO010000381.1:0-4245 GCF_039794385.1 Methylocaldum sp.
AACAAAGCCAACCTCTAGATGGGGGGCGCCCATCGATCGCTGACGAGCTGATCGCTGCGCGGGACTCGAAATTGGCAAATGCTGACGTTGCTTGGGAATCCGGCAGGGCACATGGCAGTTACTCCGAAAAGAACGGTAAGTTCCAGAAGGTGCGAAAAGGCAAATTAGAAGAAAAAGCACGCCGTGGTCGGGGCGTCGTATCTTTTGCGTCCAAGCCTTCTGGCAAAGTAATCGGGAAAATCAGAGGCGGGGACAGTGTTGCGGCAGTTTCCGCAAAAGGAAAATCTGCTGAGTCTCTAAATAAACGGTCGACTTATACCGTTCAGCCGGGTGACACGCTTTGGTCTATCGCAAGGAAACATTCCGTTGATGTTGAGCAGTTAGCTAAGTGGAATGGTGTATCGGCAAAAACTGGCGTCAAGGCTGGCCAAAATTTAGTGCTTTGGAACAAGGACGCCGCCAAGAAGCTGGCAATCGCTAGTTCTGGGATTAAGTCTTCGCAGTCGATTAGTTATACCATTCGGCAAGGCGATACGCTGTTTTCCATCTCGAAACGATTTAAAGTCAGTGTGGCTGACTTGCGCAAGTGGAATGGTTCTAAGATCGAGAAACACATTCAGCCGGGCACAAGTATCATGGTCCAGGTCGAGAGGGACTAGCAAAAATATCTTGGTTTTGTAAGAGTGCCCTCAAAGTGGAGATCAGGATCGGATCTCCAGCTTTTCCGGCAACGGCACATGGCTGGTAACGTAACGGTATTTTCCTGAAGCCTCCGGCGGTAGGTTATCCACCGTATTGACCTCTACCCGTACGTCTCGTCCCATCCTGCTCTGCAGCTGTTTCACGATTTCATCCTTTGCGCTCTCGTGCCAGATGGGGCTTGGAACGACCATAACATCAAGTTGAGTTGTTGATGGTTGAATAATCTTGAATTCGTGAACCCCTTCGATTGCACGTAGCACATAGATGACCGCCAGGGCGTGCATGATCGTTCCATCGGGGCGAACTACGAAATCGGTGGTTCTGCCCATGATCTCCGAGATCACATGTAAGCCACGACCTACGTTGCACAATTCGTCGGTTTGTCGTGCCATATCGCCGGTGCGGTAACGGATAAACGGTTGAGCCTCCGAACATAAGTTTGTGACAACAACTTCTCCAATTTCACCGGGGGCGACGGGCATCCCGTTATCGTCCAAAATCTCGACAATGAGGCTTTCGCTGTTAACCAGCATTTGGCCTTGCGGCGATTCGAGCGCAATCAACCCACCGTCGCGGCATCCATATTCATTCGATACAGGTTTATCGAAGACTTCCTCGATTAACGCTCTCTGTTCAGGAAATAGGGGCTCTCCGGTGGTGCACACAACTTTGAGGCGTGACAACTTCGGGACCCTGTTCCGGCTCTTTGCGTAGGATGCCAAGAGACTCAAACTACTCGCGTAGCCATAGATGCAGGCGGGATTAAATGATTGAATTATTTTGAGATAATCGCTCATCCTGCTCTCCGACATCTCAAAGGCATTCAGAAGCAATTGATTAAAGAGTCGATCCCGTATTTTTTTAACAAGATCTGTTTTATTGAGTTCTACAGGCGCCCCCCATAAAAACACTTCGGGTTCACCAACTTCTATCTTCCACCATCGGCGTGCGCGCATGCGCGAGGCGGCATCAGCAGCTTGCCGCTTTCTGCCGAAATAAAAGATCAACGGTTGGCCACTTGACCCTCCTGTATTGTAGCGATGCGCGCCTCCCGGAACGTTTTTCCAAACTATGCGATCTCTGTTAACGGACGCGTCCGCCTTGTTCATTGTCGGCAAGCGGCGAAGATCGTCGAAGGTTAGGTCGCGACTGGCGGTTAAGTCGAGGCCCGACGCACGGATTCGTTCCGCATGCCAAGGGCTATGATCATCGGCTATGTGCAACAAGGCCAGCAATTTCTCCATCTGCATCCTTTCGACCGCTTCACGCGAAAGCCACTGTGTTTTTTCCAATTCGGCTAGATAGGTAAACGTGGGGCGGCTTACCATCCGTTCATGAACAGGGTAGACCAACCATTTGACGAGGTTTGGATGCATCGTAGAAGAGCGCTGTATAGGAGTAATTATTAGTGTGGACTGCCGATTGCTTGCGAATCGCGTCCAAATGCCCTAAGTGTATAAACACGTTTGGCCTAAAAGTCTCGTGGCCCACCGGATTGCCACGAGAGGTTATTCCGCGTAGGAGCGATTCTTGTAAACCAGGCCAGAGTGAATGGCAAGCTCTTCTTTTCTCACTAAGCGCATTGACGAATAGTGCCTAATCATAATAGAAACAGAACCTGAGCCGATCGATTCATCGGATAATTGTTAGTGGCGAATTCTTTCCTTACAGATTTGAATGCGACTCAAGAATTTGTGTCTAGCCGGTATCGGAATTTTCAGTACAAGCTTAGGCTTTAGCGCCAAAATTCATGCCGACGAACTGCCCGATATAATAGAAAAGATTAAACCGGCCATCGTCGGGATCGGAACTTATCAAAGAACGCGAACCCCGCCGGCGATCTTCCGGGGGACTGGTTTCGCGATTAGCGACGGCTTGCACATCTTGACGAACGCACATGTTCTTCCGGAAGCGATTGACAGATCAAAATTCGAAATGTTGGCTGTTTTCACTCGCGACGGCGAAAAGCAAAGCGTGCGACAGGCTATTGAAATTGCAACGGATGAGTCTCATGACATTGCTGTGCTAAGAATCGGCGGGTCGCCTTTGCCATTTATGCGATTAGGAGACTCGAGTAAGGTTCGGGAGGGAGAGTCATACGCCTTTACGGGATACCCGATCGGCATGGTTCTGGGACTTAATCCGGTTACACATCGGGGAATCGTTTCTGCCATAAGTCCCATCGCGATCCCGGCACATACGTCGCAGCGGCTGAACCCCAAAATCATCCGTCGACTTTCCGAGCCCTACGATGTTTTTCAGCTCGATGCGACGGCTTACCCGGGAAACAGCGGGAGTCCGCTGTACGATGTCAAAAGCGGTAGCGTTGTTGGGATAATTAACAAGGTCTTTGTCCAGGAGACGAAAGAGAATCTTCTTGAGCGGCCGAGTGGAATTAGCTATGCAATCCCGATTCGCTACGCCGTGAGCTTATTGAACGAGAATGGCATAAAACGGTAGAGACTCTAAGGTCGTGGGGCGCGTTCAAGGGAGATTTTCGCGGCATTTTCCGGTCCTAGAGAATGACAAATGACGATAATTCAATTGGGAGAAAATCCTTTTGCATAGACACATGACTACAGATCAATTGTTGCAGGTTGTATTGCTGGCTTTAGATGATGGCAAGGGTAAGGACATTAAAGTAATAGACGTTCGGAAAAAAACCGGCATTGCAGATTTTATGGTAATCGCTAGCGGTACTTCGGAACGGCACGTGAAATCACTGGCTGAGCACGTGATTGACGAGGCGAAAAATAACGAGGTCCAGCCGCTCGGCGTCGAAGGGCAGGGTGGTGGCGAGTGGGTCTTGGTGGACCTGGGGGATGTGATCGTCCATGTGATGAAGCCTCAAACGCGAGAGTTTTATCAGCTCGAGAAATTCTGGCAGGCTGATTATTCGCCGCTTTATGCGGTGGCCAGTGCGGCGCATTGAACGACTTCGATGTGGTCGTTTCGCCTGTTGAGAGATGTCATGAAGTAAGCAGATGACGAGGGGGAAATCAGTGGGATTACCGGTTTACCTCGTTCTGGGCTCGATTTTCAGACCCGTTTTGATACGGTTCGGGTGCATTGCCGTTTGTGCATTGTGCGGCGAAAGGGGACAGTGACCGTTTGAGATCACTAGGACGACGTTTTTTCGAAGATGTCGATCGCAAGCTTTCGAAGCGTTGAGAAAGAGGATCTAATCAAGCGCCATCACCTCTACCCGAGCCGTTCCTTTTATGCCAAGTGCTTTGGCGGCGGCATGGGACAGATCGATTAGTCTACTCGTGATGAATGGCCCACGATCATTGACGATCACCTCCACTGATCGTTTGTTTGTTAGATTGGTCACTCGCACCCGTGAAGGCAAGGGAAGTGTGCGATGCGCGGCGGTTAGTGCGTTGGGGTTGAAGCGTGATCCCATAGCTGTCCGATGCCCAGATTCCCATCCATACCAGGATGCCACTCCTTTGGCTTTATAGCCTCTGGCGCTTTTCAACGGGTAATACGTTTTTCCTTTTACCCGATACGGTTGGTTATAGCTCTGTTTTCGGGGGTGTC
>NZ_JBDIVO010000382.1:0-4178 GCF_039794385.1 Methylocaldum sp.
GATGGATACGGCGCGCTTTTACATCGTTGGTGCGCGCCCTACTGAGGCGGTCCGGAACCTCGCTCGCATCGAGGGTGTTGCAGTAACCGGTGCGGTTGAGGATGTGCGGCCTTTCCTGAAGCATGCGCGTTGTGCGGTTACGCCCTTGAGAATCGCACGAGGAATTCAGAACAAAGTGCTGGAGGCCATGGCGATGGGGAAATCCATCGTCTCCACTGGGGCGGCGATCGAAGGCATCGAAATCCAAAAACCTCTGGATCTTCTCGTTGCGGAGACTCCCTGGGAGTGGGCGGACACCGTCTCGAAGGCGCTTTGCGCCGACTCGCTGCCGTTTAAGTCCGAGAGAAACCGGGAGTTCGTTGTGCAGCGATACGGCTGGGCGAACAGTCTTCGCCGTCTGGGGGCGGTGCTGGAAGCAATATGAAAATGAGTGTTGAAGCTTTGGCCGGCCCGCAACAAATCAATACGCCGGATTCGGCCGCCGAATGGCCCGCGGCATTATGGTTGACGAGCGTCGCCGTTCTGGCCTTGCTGGGAATTTATCATTCCACGTTCGCATCGATGGTCGCCATCTGGTGGCGTTCGGAGACTTTCGCGCATGGTTTCATCATCTTTCCGGTAAGCATCTGGCTTATCTGGCGGGAGCGGTGCGAACTAGCCCGGATAATCCCGTACCCGGACTATCGGGCCTTGCCGCTTTTGATTTCTCTTGGATTCGCATGGCTTGCGGCGCGGCTCGTCGACGTCCTCGTGATTGAGCAATTGATGTTGATCGGCATGATTCCAGTGTTGATCTGGCTGCTTCTGGGCTGGACCGTGCTGACCAAATTGGCGTTTCCCCTTGGGTTCCTGCTATTCGCCGTACCGACCGGCGAGGCGCTTGTTCCGATTTTGATGGAGTTTACCGCCGACTTCACGGTTAAGATGCTCCAGATCACCCGTATTCCGGTTTACCGGGAAGGGACTTTTTTCAGCATACCCAGCGGCGATTGGTCGGTCGTCGAAGCCTGCAGCGGCATACGCTACCTGATCGCCTCGATTACACTCGGTTTCCTTTATGCCTATTTGAGCTACCGCTCAATGGTTCGCAGAATGGCATTCATCGTGCTGGCCCTATGTTTTCCGATAATTGCCAATGGATTGCGAGCCTACATGATCGTGATGATAGGCCATCTGAGCGGAATGAAGCTCGCGGTAGGCGTAGACCATGTGATCTATGGGTGGATATTTTTCGGTATCGTCATGCTATTCATGTTTTGGATCGGCTCGTTTTGGACCGAACCTCCGCAGAGGAGCGCCGAGTTGCCGTCTTTTACGACAAAAATTCCGGAGCGTCGTGCTAATACCGTTCGCCTTGCAGCAACTGCCGGCATAGCTTTGGTCATTTCGGTATTCTGGCCGGCTCGAGCAGCCTACATCGATTCGCTGGCTGATCACATAGCTGCATCCGTGAAGGTCGAGCTGCCACAGGCAGCCGGTTTTTGGCAAACTGCCGAGGCCTTCACGGAATGGGAGCCTTCCTACGTAGGGCCGAATGCCAAAGCCAAGGCGTTTTATCGCAGTGGCGCCGACACAGTCGGCCTATACGTGATGTATTACCGCCATCAAAAACAAGGCGGCGAACTTATCAATTCGCAAAACGTTCTCGTTTCCCCCGAAGACCGGCAGGTCTGGAAGATGCCCGAAGAAAAGCCGATGAAAGCCCGGCTGAACGGTGCTCCCGGCACAGTCCTGCAAGGACGGCTTCATTCACCCACGCAGCGATTGCTGACCTGGCGCTGGAACCGGATATCGGGACGGTATACGACAAACGACTATATCGGGAAATTGCTCGAAGCCAAGGACAAGCTTTTGGGCGCTGTGAAGGACGGTGCGGCTGTGATCCTCGTTACACCGTATGAAGATGATGTCCGGACGGCTTCCGAGGTGTTGCAGCGTTTCGTCGATGAGATGTTGCCGTCGGTCGATCGTAATCTGAACGATGCGGCCCAATCGTAACCCGATGAAGTCGCCGCTGGTCGCGCATATCATCTACCGCTTGGGTGTCGGCGGCTTGGAAAACGGCCTGGTGAATCTGATAAACCGGACACCGCCGGACCGTTACCGACACGCTGTTATCTGTCTTAAGGATGCGACCGACTTCAGGCAGCGTGTTGCCGGAGACGTTCCAGTTTATGAGCTAAACCGGAGCGAGGGCCAGGATTTTAAGGTTTACGCGCGGGTTTACCGGTTGCTGTGCCAGCTCAGACCGGCCATCGTGCATACCCGCAACCTCGCGGCATTGGAGTGTCAAATGCCCGCCTGGTTCGCGGGCACTCCGGTGCGGGTACACGGCGAACACGGGTGGGATGTGTTCGATCCGGACGGAACGAACCGCAAGTATCAGTGGCTGCGACGATTCTTGAAGCCGCTTGTGCATCGTTACGTCCCATTATCGTGCCATCTGGAATCTTATCTCCGGGAAAGGATCAGGGTTCCCGAAAAGAAAATGACCCGTATCTGCAACGGTGTCGACACATCGGTATTTCATCCGGCGCCGGACGGCAAGCCTTCGATAGCGGATTGCCCTTTTCAAAGCCGAGAGGGGCAAATACTGATCGGCACGGTGGGTCGCATGCACGGTGTCAAGGATCAGCCCACTCTGGTAAAAGCCTTCATAGGTTTGCTCGAATGGCGGCCCGAACTCCGCGCGACGCTGCGCTTGCTCCTCGTGGGGGATGGACCTTTACGCGAGCAAGCGCGGCAAATGCTGGAGTCGGCAGCCTTGGAGCGTTTGGCCTGGCTGCCCGGCGAACGTTCCGACATCGCCGATATCCTGCGCGGCTTGGATATCTTCGTACTCCCCTCCCGGGCAGAGGGCATATCGAACACGATCCTAGAGGCGATGGCTTCCGGCTTGCCGGTGATCGCAACCGAGGTGGGCGGTAATCCGGAACTGGTCGTGAACGGCGTTACCGGAATGTTGGTGCCCAAGGAAGATCCCGGCGCAATGGCAACCGCGCTCAAGACCTATCTGAACGATCCGGGGATGATCGCAGCTCACGGAGCTGCGGGGCAAAAGCGCGTGGTTGAATCGTTCAGTTTGGACGGAATGGTCAGCCGTTATCTCGCCCTTTATGACGAATTATTGAATACAAGGCATTGAGGAACTAACAGTATGTGTGGAATCGTTGGCATCTTCGACAGGTTCGGGCGGGAAGAGATCGACCGCGAACTGCTCGGACGCATGAACGAAAGCCAATACCATAGAGGCCCCGACGAAGGAGGCCTGCATACTGAGCCGGGACTCGGATTCGGTCACAGGCGACTTTCCATCATCGATCTTTCGAACGGGCAACAGCCGCTTTTCAATAAAGATAAAAGCGTCGTCGCCACTTATAACGGCGAAATCTATAACTTTCAGGATATACGCGCCGAGTTGGAGACCCTCGGTTACCAGTTCGAGACTCACTGCGACACGGAAGTCATCGTCTACGCCTGGGAGGCTTGGGGCGAGTCCTGCGTGGACCGGTTTCGCGGCATGTTCGCGTTCGCCATTTGGGACCGCCCGCGCGAGACGCTGTTCCTGGCTCGGGACCGGTTAGGCGTGAAACCGCTTTATTATGCCGATCTCCCCAACGGCAAATTTGTCTTCGGCTCGGAATTGAAAGCTTTGCTGTTCCATCCGGACGTGCCGCGGAAAATCGACCCCACCGCGGTAGAAGATTATTTCGCCTATGGCTATGTGCCCGACCCGAAAAGCATCTTTAGCGGCGTCCAGAAACTGGCTCCGGGCTTTCGTCTGACCCTCAAGCGCGGCGAGCCGAAGTGCCGGCCGGAATGCTACTGGGATGTACCGTTTGCAGCGGACGGCAGCATGACCGAAGGACATGCGCGGGAAGAGCTTATCAACCGTTTGCAAGAAGCTGTCCGTATACGGCTGGTGGCCGACGTTCCTCTGGGAGCTTTCTTGTCCGGAGGGGTCGATTCGAGTGCCGTCGTGGCCATGATGGCGGGCTTATCCGCCGATCCGGTCAATACCTGCTCGATCTCTTTCGGCGATCCCGCGTTTAACGAGGCGCGGTATGCGGAGATGGTGGCGGAACGTTATCGCACACGTCATCGTGTGAAACAGGTCGATCCGGACGATTTCTCGTTGATCGACCGGCTTGCAGGGTTGTACGACGAGCCCTATGCCG
>NZ_JBDIVO010000383.1:0-4173 GCF_039794385.1 Methylocaldum sp.
CATTCTGGTCAAAAAAGGCGGCGATTTCCCGCCGTTCTGGCCCAAGGACGTGTCCTTCGTCGACGTGATGGAGGCCTTTTACGAGCAGGTCAGGAAAAAGGCGAAGGATTGGATGTGAACGAAGCGACCGGCAATCGGGAAAATCCATCGATGTTGTCGGCCGTCCACGCAAGTTCCTCATATGCTTCTTCGTCAGCCGGGGCATTCAAGTCGCCGGCGAAATCATGGAAGCCTGATCCCATTTGCCAAGCGGGCTAGCGGCAGTTTGACCCGAAGCGTTTGCTAGAGCGTTCTCATCTCGCTCGTACGGCAAAACAGGCCTGGCAGGAGTCGTTGGCGCCTTCGGCCAGGGTAGCTCGACTCAAGCTTTCGTAGGTCGGCAATCCTTTCCCAATCGCAAACGGTCGCTTTAGTCGCGACCCTTCCGACGAAGACGCTCGGCGGGGACGTGTCGTCGGGAAGGGCGGCTTCGGCGCTCCAATCGCAAACGGTCATCCCAGGAGCGCTGGGATGACCCTTCCAATCGCAAACGGCCTGGCCGGGAGCGCCGGCCACGCCCTTCCCGAAGACGCCGTTTGCGATTGGAAGGGGCCGATTAAAGGCCCGTTTGCGATTGGGAAGGGATTCCCGACCTACTCGCGAGTGCCCGTACAGTCGGTATGAAAATGCTCTAAGTACATTCAGGGAAGTCTTGCGGCATAGGCAACCTGCAGGACAACCCCGCCAATCAAGCCAATCTGTCGAGATTCGGCAAATATTTGCGGAATGTACTTAGCTCCCAAGCCTCGTCCGGAATCGATTTCGCTTGCCAATGCATGATCCTAGAAACGGCAGTTGACCGCTTCGATGCACCTGAAAAGCCCGATGAATCCTGAACGTCCCGCCCTGCATCAATCTCACCTTTTGGGTGAAGCCGCTACGCACCCGATTGCACGGCGGGCGGGCCACCTGGCGGCGTTGCTCCTTCTTGCGGGAGACTACCCCGCGGCGGCGTCGCGCCTTGCCAGCCGACCCGCCCGCCGCACACTCCGGCACGTCCAACTGCCGTTTCTAGGATGATGCGATTCCAACATGGTCGATCCAGCTCAAGTGCTCGCACGCGTTCTCAACGATCGACAGGCCCGCCGTCGCGGCTTGGTCCCGAACGGAGAGCCATAAGCCGGCCGGTCTTTCAGAATCAGTGTGGATTCGCTCCCTGCCTAACCGGATGCCGCGCATCCCGCGATATTCTCCGATGGAGTACTTCAGCCAGGCTTTCGGCCGACTGCATGCCCGAGAGGGGGATGCCTTGGACGATAAAGGAAGGCGCTTCCTCGAAACCGAATTCGAGCGCCTCCGCGGTGTCCGTGGCGATGGCCTCGCCGATCTCCTCGGAGGAAAGGCACTGTACCAAGGCGGCGGGATCGATACCCAGCCCGCGAGCGAGTACCGGGAGGGTTTCGTCTTTGTACCAGGCTTCTCCGAAAGGCGGCGGATCCCGCGTCAAAAGCTCCTTGCGCATGCGCTGGAAGGCGCCCAGCCGGCTGGCGCAGCGCGACAAGCGGGCCGCCTCGCTCGCCACGGGATCGTACACCGGAATGAAATCGCGGAAGGTGACGCGCACTTTTCGGTCGGCGGCCAGAAGCCGATCGATCTCCCGATGGCTAGCCCGGCATGGCGTGCAGCGGTAGTTGATGTAGACGACGAGACGCAGTCCTTCCCGTGCGCCCAAGGCGGGGGCATTCGCCTCGATCATGGGTAGACGGGGTGGGGAGGGCTCCTCAAGCAGGATCTCGATGCGCGCCGAAGCCCGCAGCCTCTCGACCAACGCGGTGCGACGGGCATGGGCTTTACGGAAAGCCAGGTATTGTCGGGCACGTTCGGGGTCCGATACCGGCCGGCCCGCCGCGCTTTCCGACTGGATGAATGCATTCAACTCCTCGTCGCCGACGGCCGCGTCCTGTGTCGCTTTTGTCAAAAGATTCTCGGTGGTAATGCCGCGTCGCCGGGCCTCCTCGCTCAGCAGCCGATTCTCGATGGCCGTCTCGACATTGCGCCGGCGCTCGAGATGGATCTCCTTCCTCAGCCGATAGAGGCGAAGCGCTGCGGCTTGCTCGAGTTTCCCGGCCGGGATGGGGACACCATCCACCAGCGCCACGGTTCGCTTAGCGGGCAGCGGCTGTTCGAGCTCCCGCGCTTCCGGGATCAGGATTTTAATGGCATGGCCTTTCCGGAGATCGCGGCGCGTCTCGGCGCTTCTGGCTTCGAGCGCTTTCTGCTCCAGATAGTGCCGGATCGCGGGCTGCGCAGCACTCGGATGGCGCCTGGTCTCGGCGGGCGCGAAAGGCCCCTCGAAATCTTCCGCCCGTGACGAACGAAAGTCGCGGATCGCTTCATCCGTGACCGGCTTGGACGAAGGGGATTTCATTGCCGCCGAGGACGTCCGAAGGTGCCGGTCGATCAGCCGATCAAGCGTCCGGGCAGCCTGGTCGACCAAGGCTTGGTGCAATCGGACGATCTTCGGGCGCGAAGGCGCGTCGATCTCGGATAACAAAAGCGTCTGTCCGTTTATTCTGGCCGCCGCCTCGTCGCCAAGAGCGGCCGGGCTTCCGGCCAAGAGCATCAGAAGGATGATCCACATTGGGCGATGTTATCGAAGCGATCCGCCAGGCTCCGCCGAATGGACTTCCTCGACGGGATTGCCGTCGAGTCCCCGCAGGAAGTCCGAGAAGCCGATGCCGAGCTCTTCGCGAAAAAGGCGATCCGATTCCACCAGCACCAGCGTGCGCGCCAGGTGATCGCGCAGGGAATCGGGATTTTGGGGATCGAGAAATTCCGAGCGCAATCCGACCGAGGCATCGCGCAGCCGTCGTAGAGCCTCGAGCAGCCGGGCCGTCCGATCGGGGCTGAGCCTTTGGCCGAGGCGCTGCTCCACTTCGCGCTCGAGCGCGCCGCTGACCAGGGCGTCCCATTGCTCGTGGCGCACGGGATCAAACTCGACATCGGGATCGGGAGGCGGCGGAGGAATTGTTGGCGAAGAAATCGGACCAGGGGTTGTGACGGGAATGGATGTGGAGGAGGCTGTCGATTGCCGCGCGGCGGAAGATTCCAGCTGCGTCCGCAACACCGCGAGTTCCCGTTCCGCCTTCCGGGTGCGCGCCTGCCATTGCTCGACATCTTCGCCGACCGGAACCGGCGGCGAATGAGTAGTCAGAAGTACCGCGATCGCGCCCGCCACTCCCGCGCCTAATAAGAATGCGGCGACCCGGCTCATAACGGCTTAGTCAAGTTCCTGATGTTCCCTGAACGGACCGCTATTCCAGGTCTCCCTGGATAGAGCCTTTTGTCCTTCCCAGGAACTATGGAAACAGTCGAGGTTGGAGAGTTCGCTCTGCGTGAACGGATAGGTGAAGCTCACATCGGTAAACGAGATGAACTTGTCCTGATGCTGTGCGGCCTTGTTCTCGGTGATTTCCCGGAGCATCTGGTTGTACGCCATGATCCGGGACAGCGCAAAAGCACGGTCCGAATCGGTCGCATCGGGCGAAAGCACCGAGCCGCAACTGCCCGACGTCGCCCAAACCTCCGGGCAATCGACCAGCCCCAGCGATTGTTTGACTCGGCCCTGGTTATAGACCTCGACGATATTGGGGATTGCCACTACCTGCACGGTAGCGCCCGCAGCCAAATTCGCGAGCAGGGTATCCATGCCGCCCTCGAATCGCGTTCTGAACTGCTCGTCGGTGGGAAGATCGGCGATCGAGTCCTTGCACACATCGTTCGAACCCAGCAGCACCGTGGCATAGGTTACGTTCTTGCCGGCCGTGCCGGACGCTTGAGCCGCCAGATTGCCCATCGTCGCACCGTTTTCGGCCGCCGTCTGATTGCTGCGATCGCTGTCTCCGAAATTGGCATCGATGCGCTGGTTATGCGACTCGACATCCGGCAAACCGAAGAGATCCTCCCAAAAGCCGTGATAACCGTTGACCCAGCTCAGGTGCGGATTGTCCAGGGGAGTGTTGGCATTGAAACCCCGCGTCATGGAATCGCCCATCGAAAAGAGCCGTTTCGGCTCGTCCTGACCCGGTTCCAGGGCGAGTATCGAGCGCGCCGTGAGGAGTGTCGTCAATATTGTCCCTAATGTGACCAGGCTATGAATTTTCATAGCGATCTCCTATCCGATGAGGTTTCCTA
>NZ_JBDIVO010000384.1:0-4130 GCF_039794385.1 Methylocaldum sp.
ATTCGGTCAGGTCCGCCTGAAGATCCTGGAAACACCCGGCCATACCCCCGAAGGTATCTCGATCGTGGTTTACGATCAGGCCAAGAGCACGGAGATTCCCTATGCCGTGCTGACGGGCGATACGCTATTCATCGGGGACGTGGGACGCCCCGACCTTTTGGCCTCGTTCGGCGTTTCGGCCGAAGACCTGGCCGCGATGCTTTACGAGTCTCTGCACGAAAAGCTATTGCCCCTGCCGGACGAAACCTTGGTTTACCCGGCTCACGGCGCGGGGTCCATGTGCGGGAAAAGTCTCAGCACCGACCTGTTCTCCACCATGGGAACGCAGCGCGGGTACAACTACGCGCTCAAACCCATGAGCAAGGAAGACTTCATTCGCCTGGTCACGGCGGGCCAGCCGGAAGCGCCGAAATATTTTTCCCATGACGCGGTACTCAACCGCAAGGAGCGCGCAACCCTCGAAGAAACCCTGGCGACCGGGCTGAAACCGCTCTCGCTCGACGCGGTGCTCACGATGAAACAGGCCGGGGCGCAGCTTCTGGACGTGCGCGAGACGGCGGATTTCGCAGGGGCGCACCTGGCGGGCAGCGTGAACATCGGCCTCGGCGGCCCTTATGCCACTTGGGCGGGCACATTGCTCGATCGCACTAGGCCCATCGTGCTCATCGCCGAACCCGGCCGCGAGCAGGAAGCCGCGATGCGTCTCGGCCGAATAGGTTTCGACAATGTTGCGGGTTATCTCGAGGGGGGCATGGAAGCGCTGGAGCAGCGGCCGGATCTCATCCGGCGGACCGACCGGATCGCAGCCCCGACCCTGGCGGAAAAGCTGGCCTCGGCGCAGTCGCCCCTGGTTCTCGATGTGCGTACCGAAAACGAATGGCAGCAGAAACGCATCGGCGAAAGCCTCAATATCCCGCTGAACCGGCTCGCGGAACGGAGCGGCGAACTGCCCCGCGACAGGCCCATCGTGGTCCATTGCGGCACCGGCTACCGCTCGTCCATCGCCACCAGCTTGCTGGAAGATCAGGGATTCGATAATACGATCGATCTCGTGGGCGGTTTTAACGCGTGGGAGAAATGCTGTCCCAGTAACATCGCCGGTGGAACGGGTTAGAGCATTTTCCGGTTTTCTGTAGCGCTTCCCCAAGGTGTAGGTCGGCAATCCTTTGCCGACGAACCGGGTCGGCAAGGAACGTTGTCGGCAAGGGATTGCCGACCTACGCGCTTCCCGTACCGCTAAACCGTGGTGAAAAACGCGCTACTTGCCACGCCTCCATTGGAGCGGGCGATATCCGTCGGTCAGGGTGTTCAAGAAGGCAACGAGGTCGTCCATTTCCCGTTCGGTCAGTCCCAGGTTGCCCAGTTCGTCATGGTTGACATTGTCCGCTATCTCGGGGGCGGGCCAGCAACCTTGCTTGAGGGCATCGCGCTCACGGGTCATGGTGTCCCGGCAGGCGGGCTTGACGTCCCGGTTGTTGTAGAACTCGACCACGCCACGCAAGGTCTGGAAATAACCGTTGTGCATGTAGGGACCGGTTAACGCGATATTGCGAAGGGTCGGGACCTTGAACTTCCCGTCCTCGGCAACGCTGCCGACGCTGGCGCCCAGGCCCCGGTCCGCGAAGTCGCGGCCGGCGGAATTGAACTCGGGCGGCAAGGCGTAGAAGGGATTGTCCGGATTCTTTGGAACGCCCAGGTTGTCATAGGTGAAATCCGTGAACAACGGCGGGGAATCCTCCTCCGACGGCCGGTTGGGATGGCAGGCGGCGCAATTGCCCTTGGCGGGATCCTCGTACACCTTGAGCCCCCTGAGCTCCCGCGGGCTCAATTTGACCTTTCCGGCCAGATACGCGTCGTATTTCGAGCTGAAGCGGTTGAATGCACGGATATTCTCGAATGCGGCGATCGCGTCGGCGATGAGATCGTAGGCCCGTTCGGTGTCATCCAGGGCACCCCGTCCATACACTTCTTCGAACAACCGGGCATACGGGGCCTGACGTACCTTTTCCACCACGGCAGTTCGACTCGGATTGGCCATTTCGACCGGATTCAGGAACGGCTGTTTCGCCTGTTCTTCCAGAGTCGCGGCGCGGCCGTCCCAGAATTGGCCGCCTACGAACAGCCCCTCCTGTTCGTCGTAGTGGAATGCCGGGCTGAATGCGGCATACATGACGGTGGGAGTGTTACGGCTGCCGAACCGTCCCGAAATCACGCCCTCGGAGGTGGGAATCCTCTTGTCCGGGTCGGTGAATGCGCGTTTGGGCTCATGGCAGCTGGCGCAGGATTGCCCGGCCGGCGAGGAGAGACTGGCGTCGAAGAACAACTCCCGGCCCAGTTTGGCCTTCGGCGCGAGCCACTGGCCTCCGGGCAAGGCTTGATCGTCGGCTGCGGCCTGAATGGCGAGGAGCGTGAATACGGTGCCCCATGTTTTGACCTTCATGATCATCCCTTTTGTTTTTCGTAATGAGAAGAATTCTCATTTGTAATCAATGTCGAGTCAAGAACCCATCCCATGCAAATACACACAAAACTCCGTTTCGAAATGGAACCCCATGGAGGTGCGTGCGGATGCTCGAATGACGACCGACCTCTTTCTGACGGCGCATGGCGAACATTCGGCTTTTCTTGGCTATAACCGCTTTCGCTATTTCAGAAATCGCGCAACCGCGATGTCATCCTTCTGAGCAAGTGTGCAAGCCTTGATTTATTCGCGCCAGTCCGTGAACTCGTCGTATAGTTCAGGGAGTCGAGAAGTCGAAGCTGTTGTAGGAGGTTGATCGGTGGTGCGACCCAGCAGGAACTCGGTGTGGCTACTTTTTCTGATTGTTTTCTCGCTGCTCGGCGCGGTTGGGTATGCGAACGGTGCCGAATCGGAAGAACGTAAAGTCGATGTTTACTTTTTCTGGAAGGACGGCTGTCCGCATTGTGAACGCGCAATGGATTTCCTCAGACGATGGGAAGGCGAAGAGGCGAGAGTTCGTGTTCATTATCTGGAAATCAGCCGTTATACCGGGAACTACGATGTCTTTTCTGCGCTGGTCAGGCAATTCGGAATCGAGCGCCCGGGGGTGCCTCTGACCGTGGTTGGTAAGACATACTTCGAAGGGTACGATGACGACTCGACGACCGGAGCGGAGATCCGGTCGGCCGCAAAGGCCTGTCAGGAAGTCGTTTGCAGGGATCTCGTATGGCCGCTGTTGACCGGCATACCGGATACACCGGCCGAAGACCTTCCGCAGCCTGTCAAGAAAACGCCGAAGGTTCTGAAACTGCCGATATTCGGAGAAGTGACCATCGGCCAGGTCTCTCTTCCCGTGCTGACTTTGATGCTCGCGGCCGTGGACGGCTTCAATCCGTGCGCCATGTGGACCTTGCTTTTCCTGATCAGTCTGCTGGTGGGATTGCGCAACCGGTTTCGGATGTGGGTGCTGGGCAGCGCATTCATCGTCGCCTCGGCTGCGGTTTACTATCTGTTCATGGCGGCCTGGTTAAACTTGCTGCTTTTTTTCGGCATGCTGCTCTGGATTCGCATCTTGGTGGGAACGCTGGCGCTGGGCGGCGGTACTTATTACCTTCGCGAATATTTCGTGAATCCCGAGGCTATCTGTAAAGTGACCGCACCCGAATCGCGGAAGCGCGTTTTCGAGCGGCTGCGTTCCCTGGCCAGCGAGCGGCGCTTCCTGCTCGCGCTGGCGGGCATTATCCTGCTGGCCTTTGCGGTGAACCTGGTGGAACTGATCTGTTCCGCCGGAATACCGGCTATTTATACCCAGGTGCTTGCTCTGAGCAACCTGCCGACATGGCAATATCATGCTTACCTCGGCCTTTACATACTGGTGTTCATGCTGGACGACCTCTTCGTGTTTTTCGTCGCCATGCAGACCCTGCGGGTGACCGGGCTGACCGGGACATACGTGCGGTATGCTCACGCCATCGGCGGCGTTGTGCTGATCGTCATCGGATTATTGCTGCTGTTCAGGCCGGAATGGCTCGCTTTCTCGGTCTAGGCCGCTGACGGAAGGGAGGGATACCCGTGGATGAAGAAGACCGGAACGAACTGAACGAAGCTTTCTTCAAGCGCAACGGCGGGAAAATCACGGATCGGCATTTCGACCGCATCATCGAAAAGG
>NZ_JBDIVO010000385.1:0-4065 GCF_039794385.1 Methylocaldum sp.
CGCGAAGCGCTCAGGAGCATTCTAGGGGAAGATATCAAGCTGGTGCCGGAGAACGGCGTATTGTGGGCAGAACTCAAGGGCGGCTGCGCCGCTTTGAGTCAGATAACGGTGGTAGCGGGGGCAGGATACGTGCGTTATCTAACTCCGCTGCGCTGGCAGATATGGCCGCCGAGCTGATCACTCTCCCGCCCAACATGAGCCCCAAGCCCTGGGGCTTTTTTGTGTCTGAAAGAAACGGTTGAAGTCTGACGAATTAAAGGAATAAGGGCTCTTTTTCTCCTCAAGGTCGGCAAAAATAAAAAGTAAGGGGGGCTTCGGAAAAACCTAACCGGCCTAACCGGCCCCTAAAAATGGCCATTTTCGCTTTTATAATCAGCGATATACGACAAACACAAAAACCTAACTTTTACCTAACCAAAACCTAACTGGTTAGGTTTTATTAATTTTGAGTGTTCCTAATTTTGTCGAAAAAAAAGTTCTTTAAAATCAATCCGGTAAGTTTTTAGTTCGGTTAGGTTAGGAAATAAACCTAACCGAAATTCTGTTGTAAGCTGTTGTTTGTACGGAAAGGTTTTTCGTGAGGTGGGCCTGATTAGGCCGGTTAGGTTTTTCCGAAGCCCCCCATACTTTTATGATTTTTGGAGGCGATATGAACGAGGACGACGCGGGCGAAACCCGGTTTTCCAAAGCGGTGACGCAGTGGTTGCAATACAAGAGCTGCAACCAGGGACTGTCGAGGGCGACGATCGCCAAGTACGACGGTTATCTGCATCGACTGGAGCTGTTCTTGACCGAGCGGGAGAAGGATCACATGTCGGCCGTGACCGATGATCTGGTTGATTTCTGTGGCGTGCACCTGTTCGAAAAAGGCATGTGTCCGCGCTCGCGGGTTGCGGCCGTGTGCGCCGTGAAAGGATTTTTCGCCTGGATGCTCCGGTTTGAGGTTCGGGCCGATAACCCGGCCGAGCTGCTCGAATATCCGAAAGCGGGGGTCCGTCTGCCTAGATTTCCGACGCTGAAGCAGGCGGAAAAGCTGCTGATCGAGCCGGATCTCGAATCGCTGATGGGGATCCGCGATGCGGCCATCATCGCAACGCTGATGGGGTGCGGTCTCAGATTGTCCGGTCTGTGCGGGCTCAATGAATCGTCATTGATTTGGCTGCAAGACGATAAAGGCCGGGAGCGTTTGCAGCTGCGCGTTCTGGAGAAAGGGAAAAAAGAGCGTATGGTCCCGGCGCCCGAGGAGGTACGCTTATTTATAAGAGCGTACCTGGGGCATCCGGATCTCGCGAAGATCGATCGTAACCTGCCCAATGGCGATCGGGTGCTGTTCGTCTCGCTGAATAACCGACTTGTGCCGGCGCATGAATATTACGGCGAGAACCGCCGACTGGCGCCCCGATCGGTCCAGGACATGATCGCCATGTACGGCAAGCGCGCCCGATTGCCCCGCGAGCTCTGCCACCCTCACGCGCTACGCCACCTCTACGGGACCGAGCTGGCCGAGGAGGATACTCACATCCTGGATATGAAGGTGTTGCTGGGACATGAGAAGGCCGACACCGTTGACGTCTACAACCACACCGCCATTCGCAAGCTGACTCGAGTCGTCGATAAGGCCAACCCGTTGACCAAGATGCAGACGCCCGTCACCCAGCTCGCCCGCCGCCTCTCGAAATAACATTTAAGGCACGCATATTGCTAGCCTAACCTGTTTGGCGCTCGGAAAAGCAATCCCCCGGCCCGCCCCCCTTTGTATTCAGCCCTCCAAGGCCGCTGCTGACGTTGGGGTGTACTGCATTAGACAACGCTAATACAGTAAATCAAATTCCGTGGTTTCGCCTCTCTACGGCGGTTCGCGTTATCTCAAAAGGCGAACTATCTCAGAGACGGCACCGCGTGGTTCAAGGCCTGCAGGCGTCCGACGATCACGAAAAGCGAACTCTTTTGGACGGAATCACGGAAGGGTGGGGGCTCGGCAGGGCTGGGGCGTGTATCGGCGGGGTGGGGTGGGTACCTGCTAATCTGCACGCGCTGGACGTTTCAGCTTCGCCCGTCGCGATTTTTCGCGGCGCGGCGGCCGGTTTGCCGCGCGACGAGCGGGCCTTAAACTGGCGCCATGAAGTCCGACAATCCGTTAGACCAGGTCAGTTTCGTTTGCGGCGAGTGCCGTTGGCGGTTTTCGGCCGCGCCTGACCGGGTCGAGCCGGCGCCCGACAAGCCGTATCACCCCTGGCGGTACTTCGCGACGTGTCCGAAGTGCGGGCACGGCGAGGCGCATCAGGCGAGCTGGGAGCAGGCGCTGATGGCGTCGCTGGCGAAGGGCCAGAGCGGGCCGAAGACGCCGGAAGGCATCGCCAAGGTCACCCAGAACTTGCAGAACGTCGACTATGTCGAGCTCGGCAAGCGGAATCGCTTCAACGCGATGAAGCACGGCCTTCGCTCGGAGGTTGCGACCTGCTTCCCGGCCAAGCCGGGCCGGTATCCGGAGTGCGAAAGCTGCGAATTTCACATGGATTGCCGGGCTGACGTGGACGCGGACCGGATGAAGCCTCTTGCCGAACGAGCGATCGTGATTCCATGCCGGAAACAGTTGGAGCTGTTCATGCTCCACCACGTCGCGTTCGAAAACAAAGACCCGACGCTACTGAACCGGTACCACGCCGACCTGCAGGCCAAGCTCAGGGCGCTGGCAAACCGGATGATTCACTCGATTCTCGCCGATGGCGTGGCCATCAAGTCGCCCCAGTGGGACCGCGACAAGGACGGCAATGTCCGCCTGGCGCAGTATATCGACCCCGAAACCGGCGATTTGCGTTATCTAATGGAGCTCAACGCTCATCCCTTGCTGCGCGTGCTGACCGATCTGGTTGCGCGCAACAATCTGGCGCTGGCCGATCTCGGCATGACGCCGAAAATACAGGAGGAAGAGCAGCTCATTCGGGGCCATCTGGATGACGACGCCAAGCGCGGCGAAGAGGCCCTCGAATTCCAGCGCCGGCAGGCGGAAACCTTGGACCGGTTGCAGCAATTGATCGAGAACAGCCGGCGCGATCCGGTGACTATTGAGCAGAAACCAGAGTGAGGTAAGAGCTATGAGAGCGTTTCAGATCGACGACCGTGTTAAATGGACTCATGTCTGCCAGAACGGGAAATCCATTCGAATGACCACCCGTGAGGGAAAGATTGTGGCCATTTCGGAACTGGCGGCAACGGTGAAATTTCGTGGCAAAACGAATGTCATTAGACTGGATCGATTGCGACATGCTGACGAACGATCCGAGTTGACCGACATGCTATCGGCATGACGCTGCAATGGGGGAATCATGAGCGATCCAGATAAAAAAGAGCCGGACTGGAAAAACATAGCACTGGCTCTCGCGCAGCGACTGAACTTCGCAGTGACCCATCTCAAGCCGCGTTCAGGCAGCGGAATGATCATTCTCGACATAAACAAGCCAATGGAAGGATCGAATACGGTGCATTGGCGGGAATATTTCGCTCAGGGCATGGAAATGATCCCAGGAATAACCGTGGACAGAGAAATTATGAATACCTTTGATCTCCCTCGCACCAAGATGATCAAAGCTCAAAGGGAAATCCAGGCCAAGCGGGAAGCGGAGCGCCAGGCAGAGACTACAACAGCATGACGCTGTAAATGTCCAGAATCTCCTCCGCCCAACGCGTCCAGCTCCAGAACGTCGCCGAGCGCGAGGTGATGCGGTACGCGCATGATCATGCGCTGTGGCACAAGCATGTGCACAACGTGGAGCTGGATCCGATCCAGGTATTGAAATGCCTGGAGATGGACGAACACAAGTCGACGATCGACTTTTCCTCCCGCCGCACGGGCAAGACCGCGGTGAAGGAGCTCTATCTCCTGAAGGAACTGGCCACCAACGCCGACCAGGAAGAGGGCATCGTCGCCCCGCGCGAGGCGCAGAGCTTGGTCAATCTCGGCTATC
This sequence comes from Methylocaldum sp., assembly GCF_039794385.1. Taxonomy (NCBI): domain Bacteria; kingdom Pseudomonadati; phylum Pseudomonadota; class Gammaproteobacteria; order Methylococcales; family Methylococcaceae; genus Methylocaldum; species Methylocaldum sp. Next base: position 3,966 of record NZ_JBDIVO010000385.1, read on the forward strand.
ACCTCGACGCGATCCGGCGATCGCCGATCCTCACCCATTGGGTGGGCAACAAAGCCGGCCGGCGGACCATGGCGGACACCTATTACCAGTTCGCCAACCG
>NZ_JBDIVO010000386.1:0-4051 GCF_039794385.1 Methylocaldum sp.
CGTTCGCGGCTCCTACGCCCGCCGCTCACCCCCACATACGTGGGGATGAACCGGGTAGTCCGTTCCAGGGCACCGCAAGTACACTTCCCTGTGGCCTCAGCCAGCCCGCCCGTCCGGGGCGGGCGTCCGCGGCTCCTATGCGCGCGGCTCGCCTCCACGTACGTTGTTCTACCAGTTCAAGCGCTGCGCGCTGTCCTTGATAATATTCGTTTCAATATGCCTACAGCCTGCTGTTTTCGGTTGATCTTCATATATTTGCCCGACGCGTCTCCACTCATGTTCGCTCAGAGCAAAGAGTGCACGCCCATATTCAGACGCGATTTCGCCTTTGTTCAAACTCTTGAACTTGGAAACCGCCTTTCACCGCTCGGATCGACTCAAAAAGTCTCATGAATCCCGAGTGTTCCGGCTTTCAGCTTCCTCAACGTTTGAGGGGAGCCGCTACGCACCCGATCCTGGTTGCGGGAGACTACCCGGTCGCGGCTGTGCGCCGGCACCGCTCCCCGTCTCGCGCTTCTTCGACGGGGCTCTGGGCATACCCTTCGACTCGGGCTCAGGACAGGCTCGCCATCCGGCCAGCCCGCCGCACACTCGGGCACGTCCAACAGCCATTTCTAGGTTGAACGCACGGGTACGCTCCACGAATGTCTGGATGCGGACGAGATAATTGTCGAGAAATTTCTGTCGGATTTCCCGGCAACTCGAAACCCGGAGCGGTAAGATTCATAAATTTGTTAAATTCCGCAGGAAAAGCGGTAGAAAGATGGTGCGTCACCTTAAACGCCTTTTTTTGAACGGCTATGTATTGGCGGTATTGGCGACGTTCGCCGTAATGCTGATATTAAAGACTCTTCAGCCGATCTTCTGGGGGGCGCCTCCCCTGCTTCTTTTTCTGGTCGCGGTTCTGTTCGCGACTTGGCTAGGCGGGTTTCGAGCCGGGTTCCTTGCCACCGTGTTAAGCGCCGCCGTAGGGGCCTACTTTTTGGAAGAACCTGTCGATTCGCTGTTCATCGTCGAAGAAAGGGAGAGACTCCGCGTAGTGTTGTTGTTGGCGGTTGGCACGCTGATGAGTCTGGTGGTCGCGCGTTTGCGAACGATGGAACGGCGGGCGCTGCATGAGGTACTTGAACGAAAGGCTCAGCTCAGGACCGAAATCGCCGAACATCGGCAAACCGAAAAACGGCGATCCGAACTGGAGGAAAAGTTGGCCAACATCGTGGCCACGGTGCCGCTGGCCATTTGCTCCTTTCGATTCAAACCCGACGGCACCATTTGCCTTCCCTACGCCAGCCCCAGATGGACGGAAATTTACGGCATTCCGCCCGAGAACTTAGCGGATGATGCGGAACCCGCCTTCGCCCTGGTTCATCCCGACGATCTCGAATACTTGCGCGCTACGATCGCCGGATCGGCGCGCGCCCTGTCCGATTGGCAAGCCGAATGGCGTGTGCGACACCCGATCAGGGGCGAAATCTGGATCGAAGGAAGCGCCGTGCCCAAACTCGAACCGGATGGCAGCATCCTCGCGCACGGCTTCATCCGCGACATCACCGAGCGCAAGAAAGCCGAAGAGGCGCTGCGCCAAAGCAACGAAGAACTGTCCGTCCTGTTCGATGCGGTTCCGATACCCGTATGGATTGCCGACGACGTCGCTTGCGGCACTGTAAGAGGCAATCCTGCCGCAGCGGCTTTCACCGGTGTCGCTGCCGAATCGAATGTCGGCGAGACGGCAGGGCGCCCATCCGAATCAACCATCCGCAGCACCGAGGCTCCGCTCACGCCCGTCGAATCGACCTTGCGCCGGGCGATCGCGGCAGATCAGCCGGTCGAGGAAACCTCGCTGGAGTTCGTTTTTCCCACGGGCGAACGTCACTACCTCGCCGGCCGGGCAACGCCGCTGTTCGATAGTGGCGGCTCCCCGCGCGGCGCTGTCGCGGCCTTGGCCGATATTACGCCGCTGGTGCGGGACTTCGTGCAAAGCGAAACGCGGTTTCATGCTTTCATGGACAATAGTCCGGCCGTAGCCTGGATGAAAGATACGCAAGGACGATATGTGTACATGAGCAAGGTTCGTGACGACCGCCTCGGAGTGCGACCGCAGGATTGGCTCGGAAAAACGGATTTCGAACTTTGGCCGCGAGAGATTGCAGAGCAGTTCCAAAAGAACGACAGGGAGGCCTTGATCAGCGGCAAGACGGTCGAGACCACTGAAACAACCCCCGATCTCACCGGGGAACGCCGCTGCTGGTGGGTTTTCAAGTTTCCGTTCGAAGATCCCGCGGGGACCCAATTCGTCGGCGGCATCGGCATCGACATTACCGAGCGCCGGCGCGTCGAGGAAGCGCTGCAAGCCAGCGAAGCTCTGAATCGCGCCATACTCGACTCGCTGCTCGAGCACGTAGCCGTAGTCGACCGGGAGGGAAACATCCTGGCAGTCAACCAAGCCTGGCAGCGCTTCGCGCGCGAAAACGGTCCGCAACCCGGAACACCGGTCCCGAATACGGATATCGGAGCGAATTATCTGAAGGTGTGCCGCACCAGTTCCGGCGGAGTTTCGGACGATGCCCTAACGGCATACACCGGCATTCTGAGCGTGCTGAAAGGCGAGCGGGAAAGTTTCGCGATCGAGTATCCCTGCCATGCCCCGGATCGGGAACGCTGGTTCGTCATGCAAGTCACCCCGCTCGGAGCGCCGCCCGGAGCGGCGGTGATTTCGCATACGAACATCACCGAGCGCAAAAAAGCGGAGCAAATGCTCCGCGAAGCCGACCAGCGGAAAACCGAATTCCTCGCCATGCTCGGCCATGAGCTTAGGAACCCTCTGGCTCCGATCCGCAATGCCGTGCAGATCATGCGCAGGCTCGACTTGGACAATCCAAAGATACTCTGGGCTCGCGACATGGTGGACCGGCAGGTGGACCACCTGGCTCGGCTGGTCGACGACCTCCTGGATGTGTCGCGGATCGTTCAGGGCAAGCTGACCCTGCACAAGACTCCGCTGGATATCGCCACGGTCGTACGACAGGCGATCGAGACCAGCCAATCGTATATCGACGCCCAGCATCATACATTGTCCGTTTCGATGCCCGATGAACCGATGCCGCTCGAGGGCGATCCCGTGCGCCTGACCCAAGTGGTGTCCAATCTGCTCAACAACGCGGCCAAGTACACCCGGCAGGGAGGGCGAATCTGGCTGACGGTTACCCGCGACGACGGCGACGCGGTGATCTCGGTGCGCGATACGGGAGAAGGTATTCCCGGCACCTTATTGCCCTATCTATTCGATATTTTCACCCAAGGCCAACGTACCCTGGACCGCGCGCAAGGCGGGCTGGGCCTAGGCTTGACCATCGTTCGGAAAATCGTGGAACTGCATGAGGGAAGGATCGAGGCGAAAAGCGAAGGCCCCGGCAAAGGCAGCGAGTTTATTGTCCATCTCCCCCTTATTTCCGCACTTCCATGACTTTATAGCCGCCGGCTTCGGCTAGCGTTTTTTCATGCTCGGCGTACGTCCGAACCAGTTTTTCGTAAGGCAAATGCCGATTGGCGACGACGTAGAGACGGCCGCCGGGCTTGAGGGAAGCCAGAGCCGCGCGGATGAATGCCTGGCCCAGGCCGGGCTCCGCCTCCCGGCCGGAGTGAAACGGCGGGTTCATGACGACGAAATCGAGCCGGTCGATGGGCAACCCCGCAGTGACGTCGTGCCAATGGAAATGTAGCTGAACACCGTGGGCAAACGCGGCGAGGTTGCGCCGGGCAGCTTCCAGCGCTTTCCATTCGGCCTCGAACAGGTGCAGCTCGGCGACGGAGCGAGAACGAGCGAGCAGCATCCGGCTCAAATAGCCGTAACCGGCGCCGAGGTCGGCGCCACGTCCCGTCAGATCATCCGGCAGATACTCGGCGAGCAGGCGCGAGCCGGGGTCGATGCGGTTCCAGCTGAATACGCCGGGGCGGCTCACCAGATCCGTTCCCGGAATCGGCTGAAGTTCGCCGGCGCCAAGCCAGGATGCCAGCAGCGCTTGGTCGAGCCGGGCCGTTTCCTTTGTTCCGC
>NZ_JBDIVO010000387.1:0-4042 GCF_039794385.1 Methylocaldum sp.
GAGACCCAGCAGCGTTCATTGAACGGCCCGGCCGCCCGCTGCCGTCAGGCGGGGTTGGAATTCTTCGATTTTTCGGCCCTTCACGCCGAGTGTGAGCGGGCGGGCCGCGAGGCGCTCGAATTGCTGGACGCCGAAAATTGTCCCGATGAGACGCTGGATCTGATCCTGGCGCCGGACCAGATGCTGCTGCAGATCCACGAATCGATCGGCCATCCGTTGGAACTCGACCGCATCCTCGGTGACGAGCGTAACTATGCCGGCTGGAGCTTCGTGAAGCCGGACGATTTCGGCCGGCTGCGCTATGGCTCGCCCCTGCTGAACGTCACCTTCGACCCCACCGTCGCGGGTGAGTTTGCCTCTTACGCCTTCGATGACTGCGGCAACCCCGCGACACGGGAATATCTGATCCGGGACGGCGTGTTGCTGCGGGGGCTCGGCAGTTTGGAAAGTCAGTCTCGACTCGGCATTCCCGGCGTCGCCAATTTCCGTTCGGCCGGCTGGAATCGGGCGCCGATCGACCGCATGGCGAACATCAACCTGGAACCGGGCACCAGTTCCCTGGCCGAGATGATCGCTTCCGTGGAGCGAGGCGTTTACATGCAATCCAATCGATCCTGGTCCATCGACGACTACCGCAACAAATTCCAGTTTGGCTGCGAATATGCCCGCAGGATCGAACAAGGCCGGTTGACCGACGTCCTCAAAAATCCCAATTACCGGGGGATGACGGTGCCTTTTTGGAATGCACTGAAGCAGGTCGGTTGTCGCGACGAGCGGGAGCTCTTCGGAACGCCGTATTGCGGGAAAGGCGAACCTAATCAGCTCATCCGCGTCGGCCATGCCGCCCCGCCCTGTCTGTTTGCGGGCATCGACGTGTTCGGAGGTGGCTCGTGAGCTTTCTTCCGGAAACCCGACGGCTCTTCGACGATCTCGCGGATACAACCTTTTCCGACTTGAAGGCCGGAGAAGCGCTCAGCCTCCAACTCACCGCCGAAGATCAAACCTATGTGCGGTTCAACGATTCCAAAGTGCGGCAAGCCACGGCCGTCTTGCAGAGAAACCTGGCACTCACCTTTCAGTGGGCTGGCCGTCAGGTGACTTTCATGTTTGACCTCAGCGGCCACCTCGATCACGATCGGGCACTCCTGCGTTCCTGGTTGGAGCGGGCACGGCGGGAAGCTCGAACACTCCCGGAAGACCCTTTCGCGGTGCCCCTGCAAGACCATGGAACCAGCGAACACGAACATTCCGGGACAGAGCCGGACGCCGCCGCTGCGGTCAAGGCCATCGCCCGCGTCACCCAAGGGACGGACTTTACCGGACTCTTGGCCGCGGGCCCGCAGGTCCGCGCGGTCCGCAATTCGGCGGGGTTGAACCACTGGTTTTCGACCGCATCCCTATGGGTGGATTATTCCCTGTTCACGACCAACGCGTCCGGAGATAACAAGGCCGTCAAAGGTCGGTTCTGGGGGCCGGCATGGGATGAGGACCGGTTCCAGGCCGTCCTGGCTGCCGACAAGGCCCGGCTTGCCTTCTTGAAACGCCCTGCCCGCCCGATTGCGCCTGGCGAGTATCGGGTGTACTTCGCGCCGGCCGCCGTCGCCGAACTGATCGCCATGTTCTCATGGGGCGCGCTCAGTTACCGGGCGTACCGGGATGGTAACTGTCCTCTCAAGCGACTGATCCAGGGTGAGGTCGGTCTGTCCGAACAGTTCACCTTGAAAGAAAACTTCTGCTTGGCGCTCACGCCGCGCTTCAACAGCCTGGGCGAGCTTCCGCCGGTGGAGTTGATGCTCATCGAGAAGGGGCAGTTGAAAAACCTGCTGGTGAGTTCCCGTTCCGCAAAACAATATGGCGTGCCGTCCAATGCGGCCGATCCGAGCGGCTGGTTCGGAGAGCATTTGCGCGCGCCGGAACTGATGGCCGGCAACCTGCCTGAGACCGAGGTCCTGAACTGCCTGGGTACCGGTCTTTACGTGGGCAATCTGCATTACCTCAACTGGAGCGATGTCCAGGCCGCCCGGGTGACCGGCATGACCCGCTACGCCTGTTTCTGGGTCGAGAACGGCGAAATCGCGGCACCCATCAATGATCTGCGGTTTGACGACAGTTTGTATCGATTGTTTGGCTCGGCGCTCGAGGCGCTGACCCGGGAAAGCCCGATCCATCCCGCCATCGATACCTATCACTGTCGTGCACTCGGCGGCAGCAAGATACCCGGCGCGCTCGTCGGCACCTTTCGCTTCACGCTTTAAATAATCGGCACAGGGCCCGTTCCAGGCATTCTCAGGGAGCCCCCGGCGATTGGTTTTCGGCTAAAGGGGACGGCCATGTACGGCTTATACTAACCGTAAAATAAAGAATGCCATATTCGTGTTAGGCTACGGCCATGAGATGCAAAAGAGACTCTGACGGGCGATCGATCGACAATCTCTCGCTCCAAGTCATGCGCCAGCAGGCGGTTAAAGCGGTCGGCAAAGGCGAGACCGTGGCCAGTGTTGCCGCCGCCTTTGGCGTCAATATCCGAACGGTATTTCGCTGGCTGTCGGACTTTGCCAGCGGTGGACAAAATGCCTTGCTGGCCAAATCGATTCCCGGTCGACCCCCGAAGGTGACCCCGGACGAAATGCGCTGGCTTGCCGAGACCGTGCGTGATCAGACGCCCCTGCAAATGAAGTTTGAATTTGGTCTGTGGACCTTGTCGCTGATCGGCGAAGTGATCTACCGGCAGTTCGGCAAGCGGCTGACCAAGCCCAGTGTGGGGCGGATCATGCGGATGCTGGGGTTTACCCCACAACGGCCATTGTATCGAGCCTGGCAACAAGACCCGGTGCTGGTCGAAAGGTGGCAGGCGGAAGCGTTTCCGCGCCTGCAAGCCGAGGCGAAACGGGCCGGTGCGGTGATCTATTTTGCCGATGAAGCGGGCCTTCGTTCCGATTACCATGCGGGCACGACGTGGGCGCCGTGCGGCCGAACCCCGGTGGTCAAGGCGACCGGCCGGCGCTTTGGCCTGAATGTCATTTCCGCGGTCAGCGCTCGTGGCGATTTCCGTTTCATGGTCCAGGAGGGAACGGTCACGACGGTGGTCTTTCGTGAGTTTCTCAAACGCCTGATGGTCGGGGCCAAGCAACCGATCTTTCTGGTGGTGGACGGGCACCCGATTCATAAGGCCAAGTTGGTCAAAGACTACGTGGAACAGCAGCAGGGACGGCTGAAACTGGTGTACCTGCCCCCTTATTCCCCGCAACTGAACCCGGATGAGCAGGTCTCGGGGTCTGTGAATCCAGGGTGGCCAAACACTTACCCGAGAATAAAGCCGATTTGAAACGATGCCTGATCGGGGCCTCGCGGCGACTTCAGAAACTACCGCAGATAATGGTCGCATTCTTCCGGCACCCTGAATGCCGATACGCCATAACATGACAATACTTTCTTTACGCTTAGTAACTGCCGGAACAATATACTATAAAACTTATTATGTTAGCGAACCCAGGTGAAAGAAATGAGTATGAAATCCAGCTTAATAAAAATGGCAATAAAATTGACACCCAATAGATTGATTATTTGGGTGGCGAATATAATCCTTAAGGGTATTGCAGAATTAAAGAAATTTCGTTTTGACCTCGACGCGCGAACAATCTACGTTCAAACAAGGCTCTACGGTGAACAGGAAGCAATTGAAGTTTATCTGGAAGATTTTGCTGTTTTTAAGGACGGTGATTCCTACAGATTCATTATCCACCAGGCAAAATCGGACCGCCTTTGGCTGAATAACTTATTGTCCCGTATCGCAGGAAAAGCCTGGGAAATTCCTGCTATACCGCCATTGACGGCTCAACTCGAGCTTGCAGCCGAGTTGTTCAAAGCCAAATCTCCGGCACTGGGAAAAATCGATTGAGATTACACCCTTCCGCACGGCCTATACCTGCGCCGTCGGTGCGGATCGCTTCCACGATAAGATCATTCCGCCGGGTTGGATTGCCGATCTGAACGCGGCGTTCTAAGTACATTCAGGGAAGTCTTGCGGCATAGGCAACCTGCA
>NZ_JBDIVO010000388.1:0-4036 GCF_039794385.1 Methylocaldum sp.
ATATGGAAAGCAACGGCAAGATGGTGGATATCGAAGGCCATCCGATCGCCTACAGCACCGGCCCGATTATCTTCGGTCAACCGGGCACCAATGGACAGCATGCCTTTTATCAGTTGATCCATCAAAGTCGAAAGCTGGTTCCTTGCGATTTTATTGCGGCGGCGCAAAGCCATCACGGTCTCGGCCGGCACCATGAGACACTGATTTCGAATTTCCTCGCCCAACCGGAGGCGCTGATGCGCGGCAAGACCACCGAGGAAGCGAAGGCGGAGCTTCAAGCCAGCGGCGTTACCGGCGAGCAACTGGCAGAATTGGCGGCTGCTAAGACGTTTCCCGGAAATAAGCCGTCGAATGCCATTATTTACCAAAAGTTGACTCCGGAAACCCTGGGCGCGCTGATTGCCTTGTACGAGCATAAGGTTTTCGTGCAGGGCGCCATATGGAATATCAATTCCTTCGATCAAATGGGCGTGGAACTGGGAAAACAGCTGGCCGGCACCATTTTCACGGAAATAGGCGGCAATGAACGCGTGGAGTCGCACGACGCCTCGACCAACGCCTTGATCGGCTACTATCGGGCGTTTCGCTGATTTTTCGCCCAGTGGCGTTGCAGCTCACGCGTCCAGACGTTGCTCGTACAGCGCGGTGGCCATCGTTCAAGCGCTTTCCTTGCGCATTAGTGCCACATTCGGGCAGGGAATCTCGCAGTGCCAGCCGTGACGCCCGGCCAGACGGCGCAGCGTCGCTTCGCGGTAAAACACCACGTGGGTGGGATCGCGCCGATAGTGCCAGTCCGCAAAACGCGTGTCGTCGCTCTGGAAACAGGTCATCAGAGCCAGCCAGCCGCCCGGCCTGAGCAGTGCGTCGAGACGTCGGAACTCCCGCGAAGGCTGATGGAAATACTCGGCCACTTCGGTGCAGGTAACGAAATCGTAGATGCGACCGGTATTGCGCCAATTCCAAGTTTGCGGAAGGCAACATAGCAGGGTGCAGAAAGGTCGCTTGACAATGCCCGCAACGCCAATAATCGCGACCGCCGACACTAGCAAAAGAACAGCAGGCGGTTTGCTCGCAAACCGGGCAATACATCGAATTTTCCATGCATGGTCCCTGACATCATTCGGTACGCCGCGGTTGCCATGCCGCAGATCACCGGAGACGACATTTCGAGGTTGAATAGCGGGAAAGCAGAAAACGGCACTTCACCCGCCCTCCGTCTTCCAATCGGGTACTGGATTTTACTGAACTACAACCGACAGATGCACTTAGGCTATTCCACAGAAATAATTCCTTTCATGGACAACGCTGACGCAAACCGCTAAATTGTTAAATAAACGCAAACAAAAACGAAGCGACACCTGATCTGTCCAGTGCCTTACCTCACCTCGCCGCCCCCGCCATAGCGCCCTCCTCCTTGCCCTACTCGACAAGGCATCCGTCTTTTCTATCCAGCCATTGAAACTCGCCGTCAAGTGCACTCCAAACGACGGCCGCCGGCTATTTCGCCGTCGAAATTCCTGCCTAGGCGGAACATGATCAAGTCCATTCCGGTTAAAAACAAACATGCTAGCCGCAAGACCCCAAATAGGCTCCGGATACGCGAGCGAACGGCGCGGATCGCTGGGGCCAACAAGAGAATCTTCTACTTCGCCTCCGCCGCAACGGTTCTAACGCTTTCCGGAGATAGTTTGCTTTCCCTGCTCGGAGAAACTTTGCATTTGGCAATCGAAGTGATTGAACTCTCGTTCGAGCATTTCGCGGAAGCCGCATTCGGATTATCGTCCCGTGACGCACAGGTAGTGACGGCTTGGACCGGATTGATTTTGATGGCGTATTTGGCCACCAAATTGCTACAGAAAGTCTGCGTTGCAGCCAAGTACGCTATTGCCAAGGCGCCGGCTCGCCTAAAAGAGCTCAAGGAATCGGCGGTTTCGTATTCGGTCGGGCATCGGCTCGAGCTGGTTATGGCCGCTGCCGCAATTGTCGTTTATCTGACACTTTGATGATTGTTCACGAGGCAAGCGAGAGTAGCCAACAGGATCTCATCCGGTATTTATACAAGATTTGCTGTAGCCCCACTCTTTAGGAAGCGGCGAGCGCTGAGCCCTTGCCGCGTAGCTCGTTCGGGTTTTCGCCTTTCGGAATATTCCTTAAATCGAATTCATTGAATTATGGCCAGCTCGTCAATCGGCATGATTTAGGTCGTTGAGTTCGTCGCGATAACTGATTTCGTTCTTATTATTTGCTTGGAGCATCAAATGCTAATGTCCGTTCGACAAAACTGGTTTTCCAATATTCGCGGCGATCTGCTGTCGGGTATCGTGGTGGCGCTCGCGCTGATTCCGGAGGCGATCGCGTTCTCGATCATCGCCGGGGTCGACCCCAAGGTCGGCTTGTACGCATCGTTTTGCATCGCCGTCGTTACCGCCTTCGCGGGCGGCCGTCCAGGCATGATCTCCGCAGCCACCGGCGCCATGGCGCTGCTCATGATTACGCTGGTCAAAGAGCATGGGCTGGAATACCTCTTCGCCGCCACTATTCTGACCGGCATTCTGCAAATCATCGCCGGTTATCTCAGACTGGGCGACCTCATGCGGTTCGTGTCCCGGTCGGTGGTGACGGGGTTCGTCAACGCCTTGGCCATTCTCATCTTCATGGCGCAACTACCCGAACTCACCGGCGTGAGCTGGCATGTCTATGCGATGACCGCCGGCGGTTTGGCCATCATTTATCTGTTCCCGTTCCTGACTAGAGCCGTTCCGTCGCCGCTCGTTTGCATCGTGGTTCTGACCGCAATCGCCATAGGGTTCAACCTGGATATCCGTACCGTGGGCGACATGGGGCACCTGCCCGACAGTCTGCCGGTGTTCCTATGGCCCGATCTGCCGCTGAATGTCGAAACCCTTGGAATCGTTTTCCCCTATGCCATCACCATGGCCATCGTCGGGCTACTGGAGTCGATGATGACGGCCACCATCGTCGACGATCTCACCGACTCGCCCAGCGACAAGAATCGGGAGTGCAAGGGCCAGGGCATCGCCAATATCGCAGCGGGCCTGTTCGGCGGCATGGCGGGCTGCGCGATGATCGGCCAGTCCGTGATCAATGTGAAGTCCGGCGGGCGGACGCGACTGTCCACCCTGACGGCAGGCGTTTTCCTGTTGATCATGGTCGTATTCTTAGGGCCCTGGGTATCGCGCATCCCGATGGCGGCGCTCGTTGCCGTGATGATCATGGTTTCCATCGGAACCTTCAGTTGGGACTCCATTCGCAATCTGAGCAAATACCCCTTGAGCACCAATATCGTCATGATCACGACCGTCGCGGTGGTGGTCGCGACCCATAATCTCGCTCTCGGCGTTTTCGTCGGCGTATTGCTGGCCTCATTGTTTTTTGCGAACAAGGTCGGTCAGTTTCTCGAAGTTCGTTCGAAGTCCAGCGATGACGGTTCGATACGGACTTATCTCGTGGTCGGCCAAGTGTTTTTCACCTCCGCCGGCAAGTTCACCGCAGCCTTCGATTTCAAGGAGGATATTGATAAAGTCGTGATCGATTTGACTCGCGCCCACTTCTGGGACATCACGTCGGTGAGCGCGCTGGATAAAGTCGTCATCAAGTTCCGGCGCGAGGGCATCGAGGTCGAGATCGTCGGTTTGAACGAAGCCAGCGCGACCATCGTGGATCGGTTCGCGGTGCACGATAAACCGGAAGCCGTAGAAAAATTGATGGCCCACTGACAGAAGGTTTTAGTATGACTAAGGTAATGGCATGTATCGATGGGTCCAGGGCGGCTACGGCGGTCTGCGACTATGCGGCCTGGGCCAGTCGGCGGCTTCGGGCTCGGCTGACTTTCATTCATGTGCTGGACAAGTCGCAGTACCCGGTGGACGGCAATCTGAGCGGCAATATCGGGTTGGGCAGCCGCGAATCCTTATTGGAAGAACTGACGGCTCTGGATGAAAAACGCGGGAAACTCGCACGCGAACAGGGCCGGTTGATGCTGGCGGCGGCAAAAGAGCGTGCGGTGGCCGACGGC
>NZ_JBDIVO010000389.1:0-4024 GCF_039794385.1 Methylocaldum sp.
CGATGCCGATGATCGCCTTGCCCACCGCGTCGGTATCCGTCGTGCCCGCCTTTTCCACCGCCTTGACCCACATGTTGAAGCCGATGTAATGCGCTTCCATCGGGTCGTTGGTTACCCGGCTCCGGTTCTTGATGAACTGGTGCCATTTGGTGATGAACACGGCATTCTCGGGCGTATCGACGCTCATGAAATAGTTCCAGGCAGCGAGATGGCCGACCAGAGGCTTGGTGTCGATGCCGGACAGCTCCTCTTCGCCGACCGAGAACGCCACGACCGGAATCGACTCGGCCGAAATGCCCTGATTGCCCAGCTCCTTATAGAAAGGCACGTTGGCGTCGCCGTTGATGGTGGACACTACCGCCGTTTTCTTGCCCGCCGAACCGAACTTCTTGATGTCCGCGACGATGCTCTGCCAATCCGAATGGCCGAACGGCGTGTAATTGATCATGATGTCCTTGTCCTTCACGCCTTTCGATTTCAGATATGCCTCCAGAATCTTGTTGGTCGTTCTCGGATATACATAATCCGTGCCGGCCAGTACCCAGCGTTTGACCTTCAGATCCTTCATCAGATAGTCGACGGCGGGAATCGCCTGCTGGTTGGGCGCGGCGCCGGTATAGAACACGTTCTTCGACGATTCCTCACCCTCGTACTGAACCGGATAGAAGAGAAGGCCGTTCAATTCCTCCACCACCGGCAGCACCGATTTGCGGGACACCGAGGTCCAGCAGCCGAAGATGGCGGCGACCTTGTCCTTGGTCAGAAGCTCTCGCGTTTTTTCGGCGAACAGCGGCCAGTTCGAAGCGGGATCGACGACCACCGGTTCCAGTTTTTTGCCGAGCAAACCGCCTTTCTTGTTCTGCTCGTCGATCAGCATCAGCATGGTGTCCTTCAGCGTGGTTTCGCTGATCGCCATGGTGCCGGAGAGCGAATGGAGAATGCCCACCTTGATCGTGTCTTCGGCGCGCGCCTCCGCACCAAAAAGGAGCATGGCCGCCGACAGAGCCAAACAGAACTGTCGTAAGGATCTTGCATAATCAGGCATGAATAGTTACCTCGCGAGTAATTGATGGAGTGTCTAGGAGTGATCAGATCTGCAACTGGAAGCCCAGCTTGATCGAGCTGACGTCGTCGCCCGCGGCGGTCGAGGTGTAATCCAGCCCCTTGGTGAGCAGATCGCCGTACTCGTACATCAGCATGATCTTGGCGTTGTGGCCGTCGATGATGTAATTGATGCCGGCTTCGTAAACGTCGCGGCTGGCGCTTTTGATCGGATCGACGTTGACATAGCGGACGTAAGGCTGGAATTGACCGACCCACACCTTTTGCGGAAGCAGGTACATGGCGCTTACGTCGTAGGCGTTGCCCTCGAACATGGCGAAGCCGCCGCCCGCGAGCCTGGACGCCATGCCGTAGCCCTTGATGCCGTAGTTCTTGTATTCGCCATTGACGGTCACCACGCCCATATCGCCCAACGGCTTCTCGAACAGAACGTCGACCGCGGTGCCGCGGAAATTGCCCGGATCGCTCCGCGTCCCGGCGCCGTCTTCCTGATACTGGTTGGAAACGCCCAAGGTCAGGATGTCGCCGCCCTGGCCGTAGTACGTCCCGCTGGTGTAGTAACCGGGATTCTTTTCCACGTCGAGGAAGTTATAGGCGAAGCGCTGGGCGTAGAGGATGTTGTCGTCGACGTTGGCGCCGTTGCGGAGCCCACGGAAAAAGCCCGCCGCGTATTGCAGGCGGCCGTCGAAGAACGAACCCCAGATGGTGGCACCGTCGTCGCGGCCGAAGGAGCCGGCGGACGTGCCGTCGGATCGGATCGTCGTGTTGAAGTCCGCCGGTTCGAAGGGTGTGCCGGCGCCGAAGATGTTGTACACGGCGCTGAAGAACGGTCCGTTCATTTCGCGGCGCTCGGCGGGCACCAGCATGCGGCCCATCCAGATATTGAACATGGGATCGAATTCGAATTTGCCGATGGCATCGAGAATGCGCATCTCGCCGCCATCGCCGCAGGTCTGGCAATCGGTGTTGAACTCGATCTTGAAATACTTGTGAATCTGGCCGTTCAGGTACAAACGGATATTGTCCAGATTGAAATCGTTCGACCATTTGCCCGCATTGGCGGCTTCCTCGGTAGCGGTAAAGCTCGTTCTAAGGCCGGCGCCTATGCTCACCCACTTGGTATCGTCGATTTTGAACGTCGCTCCCCCAAGCGACACGGGTGCGTACGCCGTCGTCAGCGCCGCCAAGGCGGCGGGCAAAAGCGCAATCCGCAAGCCGCGGCGATCCGCTTGCGTCGCGCATGTTGTTCGATTCTTCATGACTTGAAACCCCCTGATCGTTGAAGTCGGTCCGCGGGCGGTCCGCGCCACCGGTCGTTTCCGGTGTAGTCGCGAGCCGCCCGGATGTCCGCGCCCCGTCGGCGAAGGCCTTTCATCGGGCGCGGCAAATATCCTTATCGGTTGAATCCGAAGAGCTGTTCACGGAGTCGGCCGTTGCGGCTAACTCGTTGTCGGCACGGGGGTAATTAGATTTCCGGGGGGTATATGTCACAATCAGTCAAATGACGTATCCCGGAGCGGGGGGTATCGGCTTAGAGTCTCGGCAGCGCACTCGCGGCCGGTTACAGGCGACTTGGAGGGTGTGTAAGCAGTGGCGAACAACCCGGAACGCCAAGATCGGAAAGGGCGGCTTCGGCGCTCCAATCGCAAACGGTCATCCCAGGAGCGCTGGGATGGCCGTTTGCGATTGGGAAGGGATTCCCGACCTACAAGGTGCACGGTTGTAGGTCGGCAATCCTTTGCCGACGAAGACGCTCGGCTGGGGTGTAGCGTCGGGAAGGGGGGCTTCGGCGCTCCCGAAGACGCCGTTTGCGATTGGGAAGGGTCATTCGGGCGCTCCCCGGATGACCGTTTGCGATTGGAAAGGATTCCCGACCTACAAGGGCTACGGTCGTAGGTCGGCAACCCTTTGCCGACGTTAGGTACCGGGCCGCTCAGAGAACTCGAACCGGCTTGGCCGCCGACGCCGTAAGCACTCTTAACCTTATGAAAAAATATGCGTATTCCGTTTCTGATCGTTTCTTTTAGCCTGCTCGCCGGCTGCTCCATCGGCCTGAAACCCCAAGGCACTCCGCTCCGGCCCGAATCGGTGGGCGAGATTCTGTTCCGAGTGGCGCCGGATAATCTGGACGAGGAGCAAACCGCAGCCATGGCCGAACGGATCAGCAAGAATCTGAGTTCCTGGGGATATCCGGTGGAGCCGGATCTAGACGAGAGCGGCGAAACCGGCGCCACTCACGAGATGGAAGCACGGGTCGGCAGGATCGAGAACAAGAGCACGCCCACCGGGTTCTCGTTCAGCATCGGCAACTCCGACCCGCGCGCGCTCGATTTTCAAAAGGCGGACGTGTTGCCGGTGACCTGTACGCTCAAATCCACCGCGCGTTCGTCCGAAACCGTAAGCCTCTTCATGGATTTCATCGCCGACGAGAAGGTCAGGGCCCCCGGCCGCGCCAAAAGCGATCCGGCATTGCTGGAAACTTACGAGAATCACATCGGAACGGTCTGCTTCAATCTTCTCGACAAGCTGAAGGTGCCGAGGAAGAAAGCAGCCTCGTCGACCAGTACCAGCACCTGGATGCCCGAGATACGCATCGAAGTCACGGAAAAACCGGCGAATTCCGAAAGCGGCGCCTCGACCGGCGCGCTTCCCGTTCTCCCCGTGGAAACGGATAGGCCCACGAATCCGGACGCGCGGAACTCCGAAGACGGCCAACCGAACCCGCCCGAAGAGCCGCCGGTAACAACTGAAACCAACACCGATACGGAGGAAGGTCGCAAGCGGATCATCATTCACAATCGCGGCAACCCGGTGATCCTCGACTTCGGCTTCGAACGGAAATAGGCCTGACGCCGGCTTCCTGCCGCCACCCGCCCTTTTAGCGTGCAATCTTGCGGTCTTCGCCCCAAATCGGGGCGGCGACCGTTCAGCAACACCCTCTTCTTCTGCCTTCTCCCTGTAG
>NZ_JBDIVO010000390.1:0-4018 GCF_039794385.1 Methylocaldum sp.
TTGCCGTTCCTCTGGGGTTAGCGTCACACGGTACTTCTTGGCCATCGTCGTCTCCCTGCCGTGGCTCAGCCACCCTGGCTGGCCTCCTTTCCATTTGACTCGTCAATCGAGAAGTGATGCAGCACTAGAGCGACGGCGCATTCTGAAAAAAATCTGCATGGAGCTGCCGGAAACCCCTGCGCCGGTATATGGCGCGGTGTTAATCAGCCCCCGCGAACAGTGCTATAAGGACATCGAAACGGATAAGAACGGATATTGGAAACCCACCAAAGAAGCGCTGGCCGAACGGGAGGCGCGGTGCCAAAAGCTGCGGGGGCCTGAGCCGGAACCGGCGAAAGCAGAGACACCGCCGAAGCCTTGGGCGGTGGACACCAAGGAATAAGATCAGGCTATTCCTAACTAACTCAAAGCCCCGCTTCGGCGGGGCTTTTTCATCATGCTACGCTGATTGAGTTATAGGACACGGAGCAAACCGATGATTAGCGATCATGCGATGGTTAGGCTGTCTGATTATCCCATCCTCGAAGAGCTGGCGCAGCGGCGCACGAAGGCCAAGCGGCTCGACCGTAGGGCCTGCCGCTACATCTATCAAACTGGCCTGTCGGAGATCGATCCCGCCCGGATCGGGGCGGCGGAGCGCCAGCTCATCGCCGAGCTGGGGATTAGCTGGCGCATGCGGGACGATGCATTACTGAGGCGGCTGGCCAGCACGTATATTGGGTGGAAAACGCCGGACGAGGCCATGGCTACGCCTGAGCGCATCATAGCCCAGGTCATGGACATAGGGGACTACGAGGATATTCAAGCACTGGCGGAGCACGTGGGGAATGACGTGCTGCGGGATGTTCTGACGCATGCCGAGGCGGGCTGGTTCAGTGAGCGATCCTGGCATTATTGGCATTACCGCCTGGGCCTGTCCAAACTCGAACAGGTGCCGCCGATGCCTAGCAGACAGATGGATTGAAACTAAACTGTTAGACATGGCATCGGATCAAAACATCTTCGAACCCTGGCAAGCCGATTACGACAAGGCCGCCTATCTCATGGGCGTTGCTGCTGTCACGCTTGTTATCAGTCCATTCCTGGGCGCTTTCAAGTCGTTGTCCGTCTTAGGCGCTGTGCTCGCGTTTTTGTGTTCTATCCAGACCTGGCGAAAAGGCCAGCGTCGCGAACGCGGCATTCTCGTAGAACACGCCGCGATTGCGGCAGTTAAAGCGATTCTTCCGCCGAACTGGACGCTTCAAACGGACGTACCAGCGGGCCGAGTCGGTAATATCGACATGCTTATTTCGGTCGGCGAGAAAACGCAAATCGTCGTTGAGATAAAGAGCTATGACGGAATCCGGGAAAACGCCTATGGGTTTCTGGTGAAACGATCCGGCGCAAGGATTTTTAAAAACATTGTGGCCCAAGTGTGGAACCAGTGCGGGGCGGTCGGCTCAAAAAGCCCGGTGATTTGGGTCCCGACAGCGATAGAACAGCATTCGTTCAAAAGTCAAAAAGGCATAGTGGTAGTAAACGGCAACGCTCAAATGCTCCTAAACGCCTTGTATTGGGTTGACGAGAATGTGAAGCGCTCGTTTGAAATAAAGTTCGATGGCATCCCTCCGCAATGGCTGCGGGAAGATGTGAAGAACCATGGCTTTCGGTTTGATGGCATGGTGTGGCGTGGATGGGGGAGCAAGTTGGAAATGCAATCCCTTGCGAAGGCCGTTCTAGCCGAGGGCGGCATGATTCGTTGCTCTTAGCGGTTAGGCGCTGCAACCCGGAGTTTTCGCGGGCGCGAAAACGGGATATTTGAACCAAAATGATTAGAACAACCAGAAAAGGTGTTTATGTCTAAAAAACTTATTCGGGATTACGAACATACCGATTTTACTTCGCTTGAAGACCTTCTTTTAGTCATGGCAAAGAATGTTGAAGATTCGCTCTTAATGGCAGGAGCCGAGCCAGGGAAAGACTACACAATTCTTGATTGCTATAAGCTTGCTAGCCCATTTGCCCTAGAGGTATTTCGCAAAAACGAGAACACCGTGTTTTCGGTAAGTTGGCCATCATATAAAGATATGGATTGATATCTAATAGCAAAACAATATCCGTGTTGCGCTCACGATCTGGCCCTTAACTCTCCCCTCGTCGCTATCCCCTAGGAAAATCGCTTTGGCCACTGCTGGGCTCCATGGAGAACCCGTAGCACCGTAATCACGGTCGGCGTAACCCGATACGCCACAATGTAGGGGGTCCGGGTGATGACCAACTCGCGGGTGCCCCGGACCCGCCCGGGCCGTCCACGCTTGGGCATCTCGGCCAGAAGCCCCACCTGTCGCTGAATGGCTTCGTAGACCTCCCACGCGGCACCCGGCTTGTCCTGAGCGATGTGAATCAGAATGTCGTGCGCGTCCTCCCGCGCCTGTTTCTTCCACTCAATCCGCACGGCGGCTATCCGCCAGACGATCGAGCGTGGCTTTCAGCTCCGCCATCACGTCGTCATGGGGGATGCCGGGACGCGAATCGTCTAGCGCCGCCTGGACCTGTGCCCGGAACCAGCGGTCATGGTCGGCGGCTTCGTGGGCCTGCCGCAAGCGTTCGGCGGCATCCGTGCGGGTCCGGGCCGGTGTCGGCGCCGGGTCGTATTGCGTGGCGTCCACGTCGAACCGGCTGATGCCGATGTCCCGAAGGTAGGCTACCAAAGTTTCGAATTTGCGGAACTGGCGGACGGTCCCGCGCTTGGCGGCGAGAACCCGCTCGGTCATGCCGTACTGGATGACCACGCCCCAGCCGCCCGGCTGACCGACGATGTGCGCGCCGCGCACCGCGCCCGCCTCCACCAGGCGGGTCAGGGTGACGTGATCGATAGTGGGGGATGTTGCCATGGCGTAACCTCTTGGGGGGTTGATCAGTAATAAGCCCATGACCGGATAATAACAAATCGGGAACCGCGCCAAAAGCACGGGGGCGCTCGATTTAACATAGTGCCTGTTATCTGCTATTGCTCGCACCCCGCAGCCGGGTTTTTCATTGCTGTGTTTTCGTCTTGGTTTTTCCGCCGCTGGTCTTAGCCAGAGCCACCAGCTCGCCTTGTAGCCGCTCCACTTGCAAGACTAACTCCTGAATGTGCTCCTTGTCCGCCGCTGAGCGCTCGGTTAAACGACCATTTTCAATCTCCAATTGTCCGGCGCGTTGCTCAGCCGTAGTCTGCCTTTCTTTTTCTGCGGTCAGCGCTTCTCGTAGCCGTTCGACTTCGGCGCTCGCCGCATCTCGTTCAGCGCTGGCTCGTATCGCGTGCTCCGTTTGCCGTTTGGCTTCGGTCTCCGCATCGGATCGACCGGAGCGCTCGGCCTCCAACGCGGCTGTCAGTCGCCGGAGTTCTGCCGCGTGTTGGTCACTGGCGTCTCGCGCTGCCTTCTCGGTAGCCGCCAACCGTTCCCGTAGCTGCGCGATCTCGACGGCCTGCGCGTGAGCCTGGGCTTGCGATTCGGCTAGGCGCTGGGCCAAGCCGGAGACCTCGGCCTTTGCCTCCTCAAGCTTGCCTTCTAAGTCATCAACCGTCTGCGCGGCATCCGCAAGCTCGCGCTCGGCCTGCTCGCGCTGCTCGCCGGCGGCGCGGACAACCTCGGCTACGCGCCGCTCAGCGGCTTTCACAGCCTTGTCGTTCAACTCGACTGCCAGAGCAGCCAGACGCTCGGTCAGCGCTTTGGTGACAGCGGCCAGTTCCTCGGCAACTTCGACGGGCAGCTCGGCGACCGGCTCGGCTTGGGTGACTGCCTGCTTCGCCACGTGCTCATCCCATACTTGCTTCAAGCGGTTCGGATTCCCGCCGCCGACCTTCTGGCGTAGGGCAAAGCCGGTGACGTTGCGGCCTGCGGACTGCAAGTCTTCGCCGGCCGTGATGGGGTCGTCTCAGAAAACGGAAAAAATCGTACGCTAAGCCTGCGCTGAGGCAGGCACCCAGCGGTAGAGCGTCGGAACGGACACGCCGAGGTTCTTGGCCACGTCCTTGGGCGGGACGCCGCTGGCC
>NZ_JBDIVO010000391.1:0-3956 GCF_039794385.1 Methylocaldum sp.
ATGAGCTATACCCCGCCCGCCGGCAACGCCATTGTTTGCGATTTTCAGGGCAGCTACATCCCGCCGGCTGGCAACGCCGTCGTGCTGGAATTCGGCGCCGGAGGCGGGCAAACCGGGCTGGCAGGATTGGCAACAGCCTCTGCCGTGGCCCAAGCCAGCCTCTCCGTCCGCCGCTCGCTGGCCGCCGTGGCGACCGGCGTCAGCCTGCTCGCCGGCACCCTGGTGACCCCGATTCCGCTACCGTTGGTTTGCACCACGGCATCCCGTAGCCGGCTTTCGGTCAGCTTGCCGGTCCGACGACCGATGACCGGCGTTTCTGTCGGCAGAAGTACTGCGTCAGCAAAACTGTATTAGTCGATCTGCGGGCCTTCCGGCCATTGATGCAAAAACGCCAACGCCGCTTGACGGGCCGCCTCGATCCGCTTGGGCTTGCCGCCCCAGGTCGCCACCAGCTCGGCGGCCGTGACGGGGCCGCATTTGGCCGGTCCGAAATCGATTCTGTCCTCAGGCGCCAGGTCTCGGGTGCCGCGGCTTGAAACGAACCTGACAACCAGCCCACGCCTCCCTGCCTTGGTCAAATAAAACTCCCCGATATCGGCATCGGCGAGCACAAGAAAGTTAATTTCCAACATCCACATTCTCCCACGTCATTTTTTTCTGTTGTCGCGGCAGGTTTTGCCGTGGATCGCGTCAGTTTCTGACGCGGACTTCCGGCTATCCGCTCGCAACCCCGCATTACGCCGGCTGGCACGCGGGTTGCTTTATGAGATGTACGCGGATGTCCGCGGATACAGCTCACTGGGAGGAAGTTTATGTCATCCAAAAAAACTCAAAAGGGTTTTACTTTGATCGAATTGATGATCGTGGTGGCGATCATCGGTATTCTGGCGGCGATTGCCGTGCCCGCCTACCAAGAGTACACGTTAAAGGCCAAATACTCGGAAGTCGTAAATTCAACCGCCGGGCTCAAGGCCGGCATTGAGGTCTGCGTACAGCAGGGGGATTGCCTCGATGCGGCCACCAACACGGTCATCAACGTCGCATTCGGCTATAACGGCTTGATTCCGGTTGCCCCGACCGCATCAACCTATCTCGCAGGTGTGGCGGTAGCGGCTAATGGGATGATTACCGCTACGGCAACTGCGGCCGGTGGTCTTAATGCTCAAACCTATATTCTAACCCCTACTCTAGGGGCAGACGGAAAGTTGGTTTGGACGGTTGGCGGCACCTGCAGAACCGGTACACCAAAACTCTGCTAGCCTCCATTTAACACGGATCACAAAAGCCCCTCTGAGGAGGGGCTTTTACTTTGGCCAACGTATTTCAATGCTGTCGCCCATACGTATCCGCTTATTGGCGATCGGTACCGCTAAAATCGATGCTGTGGGATAAACGAATAGCGCATCTGCGAATTCGCTCAATCCTATTCCGTAATACCACCGACCAACTGGATCAACATATGAATGATGAACATCCCAGGCGGCAAACAAATCTGGGATCAGCGTCGAAACGAAGGTCCCGGCATACATCAGTCCAGCATGAATGAATTGGTGCCGCCAACCGGCAACCAAAATGGCTAGAACCGGGTACACCGGCAGAACATGATAGTCCGTATCCTGGTAGAAACTGCCAATCGCCCCCAGTGCCGAGCCAACGGCAATAACCCCAATGTCGCACCGCCAGAAGGTATCCCGATAATAGGCGGCGTGAAGAATGCCTCCCATGCTGATCAGGAACGGAATCGTAACGGCGACCAAAGCATGCAAGGGCGGATGGAGAACGTAATAATCGATAGCAGCTTTAAATTCTATCGGCAGCATAATTCCGCCTTACACTTCCGGCTCCTGCCGCTCCACCTCTCCGAGCGCGCCGCCGATGGCGATAAAGCGGGTTTTGTCGGCCGGCTTCAGGCGGCGGTATTTTTCGAGCAAAATCCGCTCGTCGGGCTCCAGCACATAACCTCCGGATTTCTCGCGGATCTTGGGGCCGTCGCGCAGGTTCAGCAGCTCGTGGCGCTCGAACAGGCCGTCCGGCCTGACCATTTCGTAGGCACCGACGCCGCCGGAATATAACCTGATCATCGTCGCTGCCGGAACTGTCACCTCGCGGACCTGGAGGATGCCGGCCCGGCGCAGCGCGTCCAGCGTCTGCTGGCCGATTGGACCCGCGATCAGCTCGACACGGTCGTAGTCGATTAGCTCGTCCTTCAGTTCGTACTGGTCCGGCCGATGCAGTGCCAACCCCGACCACTCGCCGCTGCTGATCCAGTACACCGTCCAGCTGAGCGGCGCTTCCGACAGAAAGGATTCAGCCAGGCTTGCGACTTCGCCGTCCGATTGGGCGCAGTAGACGATATACGGCGCGCCGGCTCCTGTCAGTAGCCAGTTCAGGCACACGTTCTCCGCCTTGGCGATTGCAATCAGGTATTCGGGGCCTGGAATCTCGCCGAAATTGAAGAGCCGCGTGACCATCCGTCCGGACAATCCAATCCGTTTCCCCCATGGATGTTTATCACGTCCCGCTAATAGTAATTCAGTTCGTGATAATAAATTCTTATGATCGAATATGCCCATTCTGTGTTGACGATAGGCATATTTGCCTATAATCTGTACCTCAAGATCATTTTTGATAATTTTTGCCATTTTTGCACGAAAAGGAGGGTTTATCCATGTCGGCAATCGCGGATAAGGATCGGCGCAGCAAGGATCGTCAGGAATTGCTGTCGTTTCGGGTATCCAAGGCGATTCACAGCAAGATCAAGGAGCTGGCAGAAAGGGAGTGCCGCCCCATGTCGTATCAATGCGAGAAATTCATTCTCGAGGCGCTCGAGCATCGGGGGGAACGGATAAAGGAGGGTGCCTGATCGGACCTGATCGGTCCTGAACGACTGAAAGATAGAAGTGGCCCATCCGGGACTGTCATCCCGGACAGGCCAATGAGACGACTGGCTTTCTGCATTTGCCTTTTCTGTGTCTCGGCTTGGAGCGTAGCACGCTCCAGGCCGCAAGGATAAGCCGTCGTCTCCAAATTCGAAATGAGAAAACCAGGAGACGAATCTCATGTTGACGCCTTTAGAACTTGCCATTCACCAGACCGGTGCCGACCACAAGGGCGGCATCAAGGATCTCTCTCAAAAGATGGCGGTCTCGTATTCGACGCTGGCCAACAAGCTGAATCCGGCATGCGAGGGGCACCGCCTCAGTATTCACGAAGCGCTTTCGCTGATGCTGATCACTCGGAACTTCAGCATCCTCCACGTGATTGCCGACGAGTGCGGCTTTGTGCTGACCCCGAAGGGCGAACCCAACAATTCCGGCGATCAGGCGCTATTGGAGGCCTACGGAAAGGTGCATGCGGAGAATGGCGACATCGCCAAGGCGCTTTTGGCCGCCCTGGAAGACGGCCGGTTCACGCCTAAGGAAATCAACAACATTACCCGTGAAGTGCACGAAAACGTCGAAGCGTTGCAGGCGTTTCTTCGGCGCGTGCGCGGACTCTGCCCGACCTCGGCCGAGTAGCCGCCGTGACCGTCGTCCAAATAGTTTCGCCGAACACCCACTGGCTTCCGGCTTACCGCCGCCGCGAGTGGCTGGAGCCGGGCGCCAACATCCAGGTCGGGCGGTATTCCGCCGCCTACCACGTTAACCGGGTGGGCGACGATTACGAGTGCGGGATTTCGGCGCGCTCGCCATCGACCCTGAGCTCTCACCATCTGCGATTCATGGCCGCGGTCTACCCCTACGACGTGGAGCTGTATCTGCGGGTGCCGAATCTTCTGCTGATCGTCCGCGCGGTGGAGATCCGGTCTGATCGGCCCGAGCGGGCCCTGCTCGAAATCGTCGACATCGGCGCGCACTCGACCGCGCGGCCAGTGCGCAAGGCCTAATTACAACAGGAGGCTATATGGAAACTCGAAAATCCGAAAAAGCCGTGAATCTGTCCGTCGACGCGATCAT
>NZ_JBDIVO010000392.1:0-3951 GCF_039794385.1 Methylocaldum sp.
CGAAATTCGCGAAGACCGGCTGGTGCTGAAAAGGGCGGTGATGCCGTCCATGCTGACCTTGGACAAGCGAATTATCCGACAGGACTGCTTCTGCTATTTGATGGAGAGGAAATCGCTCAATCTTTGATGGTGAAAGGAGTCCGGATCTTTTGTATCGTACGCTGTTACGAAGCGCTTACCATCTCCCGGAGCACGGTCTGGACAAGACAGCTTCGCGATGCCGGAACAACCGGCAAATCTACAACTATTAAAACAATATCACTCAGAGGAGAGGCACCATGATAGGCGGCGTTGTCGCAGTGTTGATCGCATACTGGTTTTATCGGAGCGCGGAAGATCGCGGTCTTCCGACTTTTCAATGGGCTTTCGCGGGGCTATTGGCGTTTTACGTACCCAATTTCGCTTGGAGCTTGTTGGTCGCAAAGCCGTGGATTGCTTCACTCCACGTACAGCAAGCAAGCTTCTCGACCGGGCTGATCAATTTTTCATCGGTTGCCCTCGGTCTCGTGTGCGCCGTGCTGGTTCGGCATTTTTTCTTGCTCAAGGCAGCTAAGGCGCAGTAGCAGAAGACAAAAACGCCCCGCAGGCGCACGCTTGCGGGGCGTTGATGCGGGAAAAACCCGGATTTTAGAGATTGGCCGCGTTCTTGCTCAGGTAATCGGCCACGCCTTCGGGGTTGGCGTTCATGCCGGTCTTGCCTTTGTTCCAGCCGGCCGGGCAAACTTCGCCGTGCTCTTCGCAGAACTGGAGTGCGTCGACCATGCGGACGAGTTCGTCCATGTTACGGCCCAGCGGCAAATCGTTGACGACCTGGTGACGGACGATGCCGCTCCGGTCGATCAGGAAACTACCGCGATAGGCCACGGCCGCGCCTTCCACTTCTACATCGTAAGCCTTGGCGATGGCGTGGCTGACGTCCGCCACCATGGTGTACCGCACCTGGCCGATGCCGCCTTTTTCAACCGGCGTGTTACGCCAGGCGTTGTGGGTGAACTGGGAATCGATGGAAACCGCGATGACTTCTACGCCGCGCTTTTTGAATTCGTCGATACGGTGATCGAGGGCGATCAATTCGGTCGGGCAGACGAAGGTGAAATCCAGCGGATAAAAAACAATGGCGGCGTACTTGCCTTTGGTTTCCTTCGAGAACCAGTAGTTGTCGACGATCTTGCCATTGCCAAGAACAGCGGCCGCTTGAAAATCGGGGGCGGGTTTACCGACTAATACGCTCATCAATCGTCTCCTTTAATTGTGAATTGTGTCAGGTTTAGATGTACTGGCCATAAGCCACGGAAACCGATCCGGTGGCTTCAAAAGCTTCGGTCATCCTTAAAATGACGGCCGAAAGATCAAAATCAAGAGCCATCGATTCTACACAAAAATAGTCAGAAATTCTTCCCGCAATCCACGCGGGATGACGAACGGAAAAGCCTGCCGCGCTTAGATTGTTGCCCGTCGTTTTGCCGGCGACACAGTATTTTTCCGCCGGCAACAATGGCAGGAATACCGCTTGCTCGTGAATTATTAACCCGGCCTATAAATATAGGCCGGGTTAATCCGGGGCAGGGATGCCCCGGCGCGGCGACAAGCCGCGTGAGCCCAGGCCGGGCGTGTACCGGCCTGGGCGGCGGCCCGAAATACCAGGAGGGTATTTACGGGCCTGATTAATAAAAGAACAGCCCTGATTCGGGTGAGGAAGCCGAAGCGTAGCGGCGGCGCGGCATGCGGCCGGCGAGAAACGCCTCGCGGCCCGCTTCCACGGCCTTTTTCATGGCTTGTGCCATCAGTACGGGGTTTTTCGCCTCCGCAATGGCGGTATTCATCAATACGCCGTGGCAGCCGAGTTCCATGGCGACGGCGGCGTCGGACGCCGTGCCCACGCCGGCGTCCACCAGAATGGGAACCTTGGCGTTTTCGATGATGGTCAGAATGTTGTAGGGGTTGCGTATACCCAATCCGGAGCCGATCGGCGCAGCGAGCGGCATGACGGCGACACAACCGAGCTCTTCGAGTCGTTTGGCCACCACCGGATCATCGCTGGTATAAACCATGACTTCGAATCCTTCCTTGATCAGAATTTCGGCAGCCGCCAAAGTGCCGGTAACGTCCGGATACAGCGTTTTGGGATCGCCCAGCACTTCCAGCTTGACCAGCTTGTGGCCGCCCAAGAGCTCTCGGGCGAGCCGGCAGGTACGCACTGCGTCTTCCACGGTATAACACCCGGCCGTATTGGGCAGCAGGGTGTAACGATCCGGCGGAACCGCATCGAGCAGATTGGGCTGACCGGGGTCTTGCCCGATGTTGCTGCGGCGTATGGCGATCGTGACGATCTCGGCCCCGGAAGCCTCCACGCAACGGCGGGTTTCGTCCAGATCCTTGTATTTCCCGGTCCCGACCAGGAGCCTCGAATGATAAGTGCGGCCGGCGATGACCAAGGGATCGGCTTGTCCGCCGCCAATGGCATGTACGATTTCTATTTTATCGTCCATAGCGAGTCGATGATCTTCATAGTGCCCGTGAGGCACGATTTCTCGGTTGAGTTCTACGGCGATGCGTTTGCCGCCCAGATTCAATTCGGCGATAAGGTCCGCGAGCGTCGCTCCATCAGCTACGGTACGCAGTTCGCCATTGACGAAAATACGCATGATTCAGGTGCTCGATCGGATAAGCTCTGCGGCGGTTTCTTGGCGGCCATGTCGGCGCCGGCGAGCCACGCCTTTCGCCAAGCGTTGCAGCAGAGAGTTGCTGTCGTCCCAGCCGAGGCAGGGATCCGTAATGCTGAGGCCGTATTCCAGCGGCTTGCGCGGCTCGAGTTTCTGATTGCCGGCTTTCAAATGGCTTTCGATCATGACGCCGAAGATGCGGTAATCGCCGGCTTCGAGTTGCATCGCCACATCCGTTCCTACGCTCAATTGGCGGTGATAATCCTTCATGCAGTTGGCGTGACTGAAATCGATCATGATGTTGGGTGGCAGGCCCGCCTTTTCCAGAGCCTGAGCCGTGGCCTCCACGCTCTCGGCATCGTAGTTCGGCTGCTTTCCACCGCGGAGAATTATGTGACTGTCTTCGTTGCCCGTGGTCGAAAAAATGGCTGAATGGCCCGCCTTGGTCAAGGACAGAAAATGATGCGGACGTCTGGCCGCGCTGATGGCGTCTATGGCTACTTTGATACCGCCGTCGGTGGCATTCTTGAAGCCGACGGGGCAGGAAAGGCCGGAAGCCAGTTCACGGTGCACCTGGCTTTCCGTGGTGCGGGCGCCGATCGCCCCCCAGGCGATAAGGTCCGACACGTATTGCGGCGTAATCAGATCGAGATATTCGGTGGCGGACGGCATGCCAATCTGGTTCAGATTGAGCAGCAGTTGCCGGGCTAATCTCAGCCCTTTGTTGATATTGAAGCTCTCGTCCAGACATGGATCGTTGATCAACCCTTTCCAGCCTATCGTGGTCCTGGGCTTCTCGAAGTAAACCCGCATGACGATCACCAGATCGTCGACCAGCTCCCGCTTCGCTTCCAGCAAGCGTCTGGCGTACTCCAGCGCGGCTTCGGGATCGTGAATGGAGCACGGGCCTATGACGACGAGCAGACGGTCGTCCTGGCCAGCCAGAATACGGTGGATTTCCCGGCGCGCTTGTAAAGTCGTCAGCGCGGCCTCTTGGGTGATGGGAAATTCTTCGTGAACCTGTACGGGCGGAATGACCTCCTTAACTTCGCAAATGCGCAAATCGTCCGTGTTGTATTCGTTATGCATTACCGCCATGATCTCCGAGAGCTGTTTCATAGCCTTGTCTTACCGCAGGAATCGCCTCGTTTGCCCAAATAGAAGCGCGTTATAAAAGGTTAAGTATTGTACTCTCCCGAGGAGGGTGGTTCTACCCGATGCAGTGTTTTCCAAAGAAACGGTCCCGAGCGATATTCCGGTTCGGTTTAGGCCGACAAGAACACCGATA
>NZ_JBDIVO010000393.1:0-3936 GCF_039794385.1 Methylocaldum sp.
GCTCAGGACAGGCCCTTCGACTGAGCTCAGGACAGGCATCAATCGCGAACGATGCGGTTCACTTCGTTCAGCACATCCTACTAGCTGGAGGACGTCGCAGATGCCCCGAAACGACAAAACATTGATTTTTTGAAACCAACTGGAGTACCGCATGAAGGTCATGATCAGAAGAAATTCCGCCGGCGAGCTGTCCGTTTACGTTCCGAAAAAAGACCTGGAGGAACCCATCGTTTCCCAGGAAAAGCCGGAACTGTGGGGCGGAATGGTGACGCTGGCGAACGGCTGGGAGCTGTCGCTGCCGGCCATGGCCGCCGATACCGCGCTGCCGATCACGGTCGACGCGCGTCGGGTGAGCGGGGACTGACCATGGCGCTCAGTAACGAGGCGCTCGGGGAAATCCGGATGCTTCTGGAAGGCGAGGCGCCCGCCGCCGAACGCTGTGCGAGCGTGCGCAAGAATTTTCCGGGGCTGTCGCTGACACGTTGCGACGCCAGCGACATGAGTTCCGAAACTCCGACATTCGAAACTCCCGAGTTCTGCGTTTACCTGATAGACACCTCGGAACACTGCGTACGCATTACCGGCGATCCGGCCGCGGCAACCGGTCTGATCGTTGCCCAGAAACGGTAGTTATCGACCATGAAAAACTCACCTACCATCTTGCTCTCGGACCCCGACATCAGCCTGTCCGAACTCGAAGCCGTGGAAGAGGTCCTGAAATCGCCGCGGCTGAGCGCGGGGCCCACGGTCGAAGCTTTCGAAGAGGCTTTCGCCCAATATCTCGGGCGCAAACACGCCGTGGCGGTGAGCAGCGCCACCATCGGCCTGATGCTGGCGCTCAAGGCCTACGGCATAGGTCCGGGGGACGAAGTCATCGCGTCCGCGTTCGGTTTCCGCGAAACCGTTCACGGCATCGCGCTGGCCGGGGCGACGCCGATCTTTGCCGACATCGATTATTGGTCGGGGACGCTGGTTCCCGAAAAGGCCGCGGCGGGAATCACGTCGAAAACCCGCGCCATAGTCGCCGGCAATACCAACGGCCATCCGGCGATGTGGCCGGCGTTCCGTGAATTGGCCACGAAACACGGCCTGCTGCTCATCGAAGATTCCAGCGAGGCGATCGGTTCGCGTTACCAGGGGAAGCTGGTGGGCAGCTTCGGGGACTGTTCGGTGTTCGATTTGTCCCAGCCGTCGCCGCTGACCTGCGGCGAGGGCGGCATGGTGGTGACCGACGACGGCGATTTGGCCGCTCGGCTGCGGAGCTTCCGAGGCCGCCGCCTCGACGAACGGCATTCGGTGGTACTGGGCGAAACGCCGCCGTATCGGGCGGAACTCAGCGAACTCGGCGCCGCTCTCGGGCTGGTGCAGCTCAAGCGTCTTCCGGGAATCCTGGAGCGCCGGAAAGAGATCGAAGCCTATTACAACGCCCACATGCAATCCTTCGAGGGCATCAAGCCGCCGTATCTCGCTCCGGACGTGGACGAGGCGCACTGGTTTCTCTACCTGGTCCATCTCGGCACCCGTTTTTCCCGTTCCAGCCGGGACGCCATCATTCACGACTTGGCAACCGAGCAGATCGAGACCGTGGCCTATTGCCGGCCGCTGCATCAGCAGCGTTTTTACGGAAACCTGGGCTATCGCAAGGGCGATTTCTTCGTCACCGAGAAGCTGGCGGACCGCGCCGTTGCGCTGCCTTTCCACAACCATATCACGGAGGACCAGGTGGGCTTCATCGTCAAGACCGCCAAGGACGCCTCGATCAATATCGGGGCGGGATCGGCCATTTACCTCTGACGCCGCTCCGAAACCATGTCGGGCTTTTTGCGGACCGAAAAGAGGCGGAATGCAAAAGCCTGGGTGACCGTACTGCCTTCGGGCAAGACGGTGCAGGTGGCGAGAGGCGCCAATTTGCTCGAGGCCATCGCGGCGGCGGGCGAGGCTGTCGCCCACCGTTGCGGTGGACGGGCCCGCTGCGGCGAGTGCCATGTGCTCGTGCGGCAGGGCTGGCGCGGCCTATCCAAGGTGCGCCAGGCAGAACGCGATCGGCTCACGCAGCTTTGCGGGGCGGAATCGCTGTCCAGGCTGGCTTGTCAGGCCGCCCTGGGCGTTCATAACAAAGTAATAATTGAACTTATAAACCATTAACCAGAGGATCATTGTTATGGATACCAAAGAAGCTGTCGCTACTCCTTCTGAACCCCAATCGGCCGTCGTCGCGTCCGGCGCGACGCTCAATGCCGAGCAGCGGACGGAATGCGTCATTCACCTGCGTTTCTTTCCGGACGGCACCGTGGCCGAAATCGGCGAGCGTCCGTCAGGGGTGGAGCCGCACGACTGGTACAAATACCTGTGCAACAACACCCAGAACAGTTACCAGGCCTTGTCCGGCGGACGCGGGCTGTTCCGCCTGCTGCGCACCGAGGTGGACGCCTTGAAGGCCTCTTGCGCCGCGGGGATGACATCATGAGCACGCCGTTTCCGAGTCAATTGGCAGAAGATTTGGCGGCGGGACGGGTCATTCCGTATCTCGGCCCGGAGATTCTGAGTCTGGCGCCCGGCGGCGCGATTCCGAGTTCGCCGGAGGCCTTGGTGGAACTGATTACGGCCAAGGTCACCGTGCCCCACAAGATCCGGAAGAATCTTACCGCCGCCAGTCAATACATCGAGAATTTCAAGCATCGGAAGACGCTGGTCGGACTTTTGCAGGAAGCCTTTCGGAGCCCGCCGGAACCGACCGTTCTGCACGGTTTCCTGGCGAATCTCCCGAACCCGCTGCCCTTGATCGTCGACGTCTGGTACGACGCCAGCATGGCGGCGGCCCTGGCTTCGCGCCGCGATTTCGGGCAAGTGCAGGGCGTGAGCCGCGCGGAGCACCTGGGAGACTGGGTTCACTATTTCCATGCCGACGACACAAAGGCGGAGCCGGGGGAAGCCGCGGGATGGGCGACCCTGCTCTACAAGCCGCTGGGTTCCATCGCCCCCGCGTCCAACTTCATCGTCTCGGATTCCGACTACGTGGAAGTTCTCACCGAAATCGATATCCAGACGCCGATTCCGGACCGGGTAAAGGACATCAGGACGGGCCGCAGCTTCCTGTTCCTGGGCTGCCGTTTCCGCAACCAGCTGGAGCGCAATTATGCGCGGCAGATCATGAAGCGTTCCAGCGATCGGCATTTCGCGGTGCTGGAAGGCGACCTCACCCGCAACGAGGCGCGGTTCCTCGCGGAACAGGGCATCGAACGGATCGACATGCCCTTGGCCGAGTTCGTCGCCGGGCTCACCGGAACGCCGGCGGAGTCCCGCAGGGCCGTGGCCTAATCCGAATCTCGTAGGCAGCGGCGTACGGAGGTTAGGGAGGCGTCGGCGGTTCCGTAGGTCGGAAATCCTTTCCGACGCAAGGCGCGGATCGACCGTTTCGTCGGCAAGGGATTGCCGACCTACGAACCGCATGGCTCGGGAGAGATCGTTTATACCTTTGAGATGAATCGCGGAGGCAACGGCTCATGACTACGGATCGCGGCGCCCGTCTTCGGGCGCTTTTGGAACAGGCCTTCGAGCCGGTTCACCTGGAAATCGTCGACGACAGCCGGTCCCATGCCGGCCATGCCCACGAGGGTGGCGGCCACTTTTTCGTGACCGTGTGTTCCCGCCGCTTCGAGGGCCGTTCGACGCTGGAGCGCCATCGACTGGTTTATTCGGCGGTGAGCGAAATGATGCCGGGCGACATCCATGCCCTGAGCATCACTGCCTTGACGCCAACGGAGCAGGCGGCTTAGCACGAGGTTCATAAACGGCTTTTTGGGGATAAGCAGAGAATGAAGCTTCAGATCGAGCGGCCTTACATCGAAGCGATGGTCGAGGAATTCCCGGATTTGGCGCACTTGAAGGAACAATTGCGTTTCGGCAATCGCGTCGAGGTGCCGTTCAGGCAACTGT
>NZ_JBDIVO010000394.1:0-3936 GCF_039794385.1 Methylocaldum sp.
CCAGGGTCTTCTGGAAGGTGATCTGCGCCAGGTCGGGCACCCGGCTTTCGAGGGTTTGCTTGCGATCCTGGTTCCAGAAGAATTCGGCGTCCGATAGGCGAGGGCGCACGACTCTTTCGTTTCCGGCGCGTACGGTGTCCGGGGAGCGGCTGTCCAGATTGCTGAAGGTGATGAAGTAGGGCAACAGACCGCCTTCTTTATCCTTCACCGGAAAATACTTCTGATTCGCCTGCATGGTGGTGATCAGCACTTCCGGTGGAAGGGACAGGTAGCGGGCATCGAACCCGCCCAGAATTGGTACCGGCCATTCGACCAGGGATGCGACTTCGTCCAGCAGATCGGCTTCGATATGCGCGCAACCGTTGACCGTGACCGCGGTGGCTTCGGCCGACTCGCGGATCCTGGTCTTGCGGGTCTCGAAGTCGGCGATGACGAAACCTTGTTCGAGCAGCTTTTCGGCGTATTCGCCGGGCTCGTTCAGAACCAGGCCGTCGGGATGGTGGAAGCGGTGGCCGTAAGTCACGCGGCCCGCGGGTACGCTCAGGATTTCGGCCTCGATCACTTCGCTGCCGAACAGCAGCACGATCCAGTGTACCGGGCGCACGAATTCGGCGGTTCCGGCCCCCCAGCGCATGCGTTTCGCGATCGGCAGGGCGGCCAGCGACTGGCGCAGAATATCAGGGATCAAATCCTCGGTTCGGCCGCCCTTTACCTCCTGGCGGAACCCGATCCACGCGCCCTTATCGGTTTCGATGGTGGTGAGCTGTTCGAGCGTGGCGCCGCAGCTCTTCATGAAGCCTTCCAGAGCCTTGGAGGGCGAGCCGTCCGGCTGATAGGCGGCATTGAGCGCAGGGCCGCGCCTTTCGACGGTCTGGTCGGGCTGGGCGGTCGCCAAGCCTCTTACCCATACCGCGAGCCGCCGCGGCGCCGCATAGGGTACGACGTCATCGAAGTTCAGCGCGGCTCTGGCGAGACCGCTCTCGACGTTGCCTTTCAGTGCCAGGCTTAGCGTAAGCAGGGACTTGGGCGGCAATTCCTCGGTGCCCAGTTCGAACAGAAGATCGCGCGTCTCACTCATCGTCGGCACTCCTCGAATTCAGCAGCGGAAAACCGAGTTTTTCACGGCGCTGGTAATAGGCTTCCGCGACGGATTTGGCCAAGTCGCGGACACGGAGGATGTAGCGCTGGCGTTCGGTGACCGATATGGCGCGGCGCGCGTCCAGGAGGTTGAAGGAGTGCGAGGCTTTCAACACCATTTCGTAGGCGGGTAGGGGTAAATCCTGCGCGATCAGTTTTTGACATTCGCGTTCGTAAGTATCGAAGCAGCCGAACAGGAATTCGGTATCGGCGTGCTCGAAATTGAAAGACGACATTTCCACCTCATTCTGGTGATAAACGTCGCCGTAGGTCACTGGTCCGTTGGGTCCGCGGGTCCAGACCAGATCGAACACGCTTTCGACCCCTTGCAGGTACATGGCGATGCGTTCCAATCCGTAGGTGATTTCGCCGCTGACCGGGCGGCAGTCCAGCCCCCCCACTTGCTGGAAATACGTGAACTGCGTGACCTCCATGCCGTTCAGCCAGACCTCCCAACCCAGGCCCCAGGCGCCCAGGGTCGGCGATTCCCAATTGTCCTCGACGAAGCGGACGTCGTGCTCTAGCAGATCGAAGCCGAGAAAGCGGAGGGACCCCAGATACAGCTCCTGGATATCGGGCGGATTCGGTTTGAGAATGACCTGAAACTGGTAATAATGCTGGAGCCGGTTGGGGTTCTCGCCGTAGCGGCCGTCGGTGGGCCGGCGGGAGGGTTGCACGTAGGCGGTGTTCCAGGGCTCCGGGCCTATGGCCCGAAGGAATGTCGCGGGGTGGAAAGTGCCTGCCCCTACCTCCATGTCCAGAGGCTGCATGATGACGCAGCCCTGTGCCGCCCAGTACTCCTGCAGCGCCAGAATCAGTCCCTGAAAAGTGGAAACGTCGCGTTTAGCTATGGTTTGACTGGCCACAACGGTTTCGGATGGTTGATCAAAGTCGTCGATTATATCCCGAAATGACGATAGCACCGATCATTGCGGTAACGGATTGTGCGGCCGGGATGTCGGCGACAAAATACCCCGTCTTGAGAATTCGCGAACTTAGTTTAGAGGGCCTATGAAAGTCATCGGTTTTAATCACGCCTCATTGATTGTCAGCGATTTGGATGCCTCGCGGCGGTTCTACGAGGGCGTTCTCGGATTGACGCCCAGCGACAAGCGTCCGCGTATGCCCTTCGACGGGGTTTGGTACGAGATCGGCGCGCAGCAGATCCATTTGCTTCAGGTACCGAATCCCGATGCAGGGGCAGAGCGTCCGGAACACGGCGGACTCGACCGCCACGTGGCTTTGAACGTCGCGGACCTGGCGGCGATCAAACGCGACCTCGAACAAGCGGGGGTGCGCTATAGCGTAAGTAAATCCGGCCGCCCGGCGCTGTTTTGCCGGGATCCGGACAACAATACCTTCGAGCTTATCGAACTACCGGTCTAGATTTCTTATCCCGAGCCGCCAAGAAGGGAGATCGATCTCTTCCGGCGGCTGTCGTTATCGGGCGCAAGGGTTTGCGCCCAGCGCCCTCCGCCCGAAATAAGTCCGAAACGATCGAGTTACGAACGAAACAAATCTCCCATTTCGGGAAATCCTTCAGAAACGTTCCTCCCCTGAAATAGCGTCGCGTTGCGGGACGCGAGAGCCACCGATCAGCCCGCGACGAACTGACCATCAACCGGGCCGTGCCGAAACGCCGGCTCAAACCGAGGAGGAATTCCATGAACAAGTTCGTCCCGATTTTCGATCTCAGCAGCGTATTTTCGGTACCCGGCCGGGTGTCCGGGGAATATTGGCTGCGTTCAAACATGGCCCGCCTGAGCCGGCTCATGTCTTACGGAGTCGAATGCATGGCGCGTTTGGGACTGGTATTGCCCGCCGGTGCCGCCAGCGCGGTTTCGGCGGTTGCGCTGGCCGGGACCGGGCGGATTTCGACTGCGTTGGCCGCAGCCGTATTTCTGCTGGTCTACGCCAGCTATCTGATCGACCATCTGGCGGATGTCGACCGTTTCGATGATGAACAAGCTTCGAAACGCAGTCTGGCCTTGGGGCGTCGGAAACGATTCTTTTCAGTGCTCGGTGCCGCCGCGCTCGCGGCGGCCGTGACGATTACCGGAATAGCGAGCAGTCCGGCTGCGATGCTGTTGCTCGTCTCGTTCCCTATCGCGGTGATTCTTTACGGAACGCCATGGTTCGGCATTCTCACCCGCGGTCTCTTCCGCTATCGGCGGCTCAAGGACATTCCGGGGTTCAAGGCGTTTTACACGGCCTTTTTCTGGGGCTTGCTAATGGTCTACGCGGACCGTTTCGTCGGCGGAAATCAGCCGTCCCTGGTCCCGTTCTTTTTCGGTTACACGTTTTTGTCGTTCTTGTTGAATACCGTCTATTGCGATTTCAAGGATCTGGAGCGCGACCGCTTCGATGGCGTGGTCACGCTGCCGCTGATGCTCGGCATTCCGAATACCTTGCGGCTGCTCCACATCGTGAATGCCGCGGCTCTCGCTTGGCTGATCGCTTTCGTGGCCGCCGGTTGGATTCCGGTGTGGACGACCGGGTTGGCGCTGGTGCACGGATACGTATCGGCCGTTCTTCGCCACGGTGCGAGGGTGATGGCGAGGGGCGGTCTCCCCGGCGATGCCGCCATCGATGCCGAATTCGCGCTATGGCTGCCCTGCGCCTTGCTCGGGTCCTGGATGACGGCGTTCCTCGGCTTGGCTTAAAGGAGGAAAATCATGAGTCCGACGGAACAGCTCGTCTACAACGCTTCCTCGATCGCCTGTCTGGGTTTGTGGGGCGTCGCTTATCTGCTCATCATCCGCCGCGCGTTCAAGGACCGCGCCTACGGCATGCCGTTGC
>NZ_JBDIVO010000395.1:0-3931 GCF_039794385.1 Methylocaldum sp.
GGGTGAGAATTATCAAAATCGATACAGCCCTCGTAGCCCACTACTCGTTTAACGAGTTCGGCTAGTTCCTTGATGGTGATGTCTTCACCTATACCGATGTTAATGACGGGAGGTACGCCATTATTGCGGTCTGATGCGAGTAGCGGCCTAAACCGGTCATCCGGCAGGTTCATCAGATAGATGCAGGCCTCTGCCATATCGTCGCTGTAAAGGAATTCACGCCGTGGCGTTCCGGTACCCCAAATTTTGACAGTAGGGGCAAATCCCGAGACACACGCTTCGAGAAGTTCGTTTTTCAGTTCCGTCGGAATTGAGCCATGTATTGCCTCGTCACGCAGGATAGCTTCACGATTACCCAGTGAAGCGAGCTTGGCCAGGTGGAATTTACGGATCATGGCGGGAATGACGTGGGAGTTCATCAAATTGTAATTATCGCCGGGGCCATAAAGATTGGTGGGCATGACTGCAAGGTATTGGGTGCCGTATTGCCGGTTGTAGCTCCAGCACATTTCGATGCCGGCGATCTTGGCCAATGCATAAGGACGGTTGGTTTCTTCCAACGGTCCGGTAAGTAGATATTCTTCCATGAGTGGCTGGGGGGCCATTTTTGGGTAAATGCAGCTGGAACCCAGGAACAAGAGGCGCTTGACATTATTCTCGTAAGCTGCGTGGATAACATTGGTCTGAATGGCAAGGTTATCTCGGATAAACTCAGCGGGGTAAGTATTGTTGGCGTGGATGCCGCCAACCTTAGCTGCAGCGAGAAAGACGTATTCAGGTTTCTCCGTACTGAAGAATTTGTTTACGGCAAGTTGGTCAGTGAGATCCAGTTCGGAATGGGGGCGGGTAAGAAGATTGGTATAGCCCTGTACCCGCAAGTTGCGCATAAGAGCGCGGCCTACTAGCCCGCGGTGGCCGGCAATATAGATCTTGGCTGATTTTTCCATGTTAACGCCTCTCATGTTGCGGGATTGTCTTCGTTAGCTCTTGGTACTTGGAAGTCGAAGCCTGGCAAAACTTCGCGCTTTTTCTTGAAACTAGGGACGCGAATGGCTGCGGCAGTCTGAAGCACACAGGCCCGACAGCGAGCTTTCCGAGTAGTAGGAAACTGGTGAATTAGCGCTTGTTATGGTGTTTGCTTTGTTCGGCGCTTACCGCTCTGATCTGTTGGGTGGATAGCATTGTTGCCCAGCGACGTGCTTCATCGACATTCAATGGCCTATTGGCGACATGCTTGTAGGCCACGCGGAACGAAAGAGCTGCCTCTGCCCAGTTGTACGCACCGACATTGGCATAACCGCGTTGTTTCAGGTCTGAGCGCAAGGCACTGTCGCTCCAGACCAGCGCTGTTTTTTCAGCCATATCCTCAATCGAATAGGGGTCGAAAAAAACCGCCGCATCACCGGCAACTTCAGGCAAGCAAGCCACCCGGGAGCAAACGACGGGGGTGCCCGACGCCATCGCTTCCAATACTGGTATCCCAAGCCCTTCAAAAAGCGAGGGGAAAACCATGAGCTCGGCCCACGTATATAGATGCCGCATGGAGTCTTCATCCAGAAAACCTGTAAAGAAGACCTGCTCGTCCAACGCCAATGTCCCCAGTTCACGCTGGATGCTCTCCAGGCTGGTCTCGATAGGTTTTCCCGTGCACACCAGGGGAATAACCAACTTTTCCTTGTCCCTCAAATGTGCCAACGCCCGAAACAAGCGCATATGGTTCTTGTGCGCCCACGTTTTTGCCGGGTAAAGAGCAAAACGCTGAGGCAACTGAAGTTTATTCAAAGTATCCTCGATAGCCTGTGGTGCAAATCCGATTGCCGACATTTCGGCACCACGTGGTATCACCGCAATCTTGGACGGCGGCAGATCAAAGCATCGTACGAGATCGTCTTTGGTCCAATGCGTTGCCGTAACAACCAGCGACGCCTCCTCACAAGCCTGGCGATAAAGCCAGTTTCGGAACTCGATCTCATTTTTCGAGAACAGCTCGGGCAAATGGATGTGCTGCAGGTCCCAAGGCTCAAAGATGAAGGGCAAACTCGTCGGAAAGTACCTTTGATAAGGAAAATGTACTACTTCAACGCCAGCGCGCTTGAGTACGCCTGTCAGATCGATCGCCGAACTCGAAAATGCGGACCGACTGCCCCGGCGCAAAAGCTTTCTGACGGCATCTTTCACAACACGAGACATCGCCGTTGATACATTGCCTTGCAAGAGAGCCGGCATCTCACAGCGCAAAGGTGGCCATTCAACCACTTCTTGGCCGTTACCTAGATAAGGACGGAACCAAGAAGATTCGCCGCCGGGCCCGATCACCAGTTGCCGATCTTTCGACCCATTCTGTAACGCCAGAGCGGCGAGCAGTTTGAGCAAGTTCGTCTCGATTCCGCCAGCGCTACCCGGGAGTAACTGGCCAAAGATCGCTACCGGGGGGCTTGCTTCCATGGATGAGTGCAGCACGATTATCTATCTCCCTAGCGAAACCGATTTGAATAATACTTGACCGTCTCACGGTCACAGCGCTGCAAGAGGTGAAACTCCTCGCCCATGGACCTGATTGGATCCAACAGACTGATATATTGCCCCAAAATAACGTTGTACCAGTCCCTAGCCCAACGCTCAGCCCTATCGCTCCCAAGCAAGCGAGATGACTTAGTCAATACGCGCTTTATAGCGCCAACGACTCGAAATCGGAGCCGACCAGGGTAGCCATTCGATTCATCACGGCAGTACTTTTTTCGATACAGTGCCTTATACCTCTCCTGTTTAGCCATCTGAGCACGAAGAACCTCGGATTCGCCCCAGTCGCGCCAATGCAGTACAGCGACATCCTTCGTATAAACGATGTCATGTCCGGCATAGAGCACTCTCGCTGTAAGGTCCGGATCGATTCCGTAGTCCATGAACTCTTCGTTGAATCCCCCGAGCGCCTGCAAGATCTCGGTCCTTAAGACCCCCTGATTGACATTCAAAATCCCGGTCTCGGAAATTCCCCCAATGTACGGCTCACCTGAAAAGGGCCCCTGAACGTCCTTGACCTTCAGCCCCACCATTCCGACTAATGGGTTGGCATCCAGTATGCGCACGGCCTTTTCAAGGCCATGATCAACAATGACGTTATCATCGCTGAGCCAACAAACATAAGGCGTGCTGATCTTTGCAAAGATCTCGTTATAAGCCTTTGCCTGACC
The DNA here is from genome assembly GCF_039794385.1 of Methylocaldum sp. Lineage (NCBI taxonomy): Bacteria > Pseudomonadati > Pseudomonadota > Gammaproteobacteria > Methylococcales > Methylococcaceae > Methylocaldum > Methylocaldum sp. The sequence goes on from NZ_JBDIVO010000395.1 coordinate 3,192, forward strand.
GAGTTTCTTTTGATGTAGCGTGACGCTGATACAGTCAGACTCGATCTTTCTCAAGTACTCGATGGTTCCGTCCGTCGACCCCGCATCCGTTACATAAATCTTTATTGGGATCGATGCATCACGAATGCTGTCAATGCACTCACGCAAGCGGTCGAGCCGGTTAAGCGTTCCGACCACAACCGAAAGAACATAGGGTTCCGCCCCTGACATGTTCTACCTTCTATTTTTATTGACATACAGGCAGTGCATAAAAAGCGGCTGTCCGGTCGTCGGCGAATCGACTTGGTTCTTTATACCGGCAAACCGGAATCCGATATTGACCAACAACTCATGCACCTCCTCAAACAACGGCTGCCCATCATACATGGGCACAAATGACATCTCGATCAGAACGAACTTTGCTGCCCGAAAAGTCTTCTCACCGCCACGGATGACTTTATCTTCCAGCCCTTGAACATCAATCTTGATCAAGACCGCGTCTTCAAGACTGCTCTCATCGATCAAGTCATCCAATCTGTGGACGGCCACCTCAACCGCTTTTTGTTGGCCGGCAGTCTGAGGGAATTCGTTAGTTGAGATGCTGCTGACAGGCAGCAATGACGAGGCGGGCGCATAGGCATTCTCGAACAGCGTCGCCATTCCGTCATGGTCAGAAACCGCACACTCGAATACCGTCAAATTCCTGATCGTATTTTCGCGTTGCCTGACTTGTGCCGCACATCCGGGCAGCGGCTCTATCG
>NZ_JBDIVO010000396.1:0-3903 GCF_039794385.1 Methylocaldum sp.
AGATTTCATTTGTTCGCGGCTGATCGCGAAGCCGTCGGTCCGCTACGCCGGTCGTGCGCCGCGCCGCCTTCCGTTTTTGCAGCCAACGGATCACCCCCGTCACGTACAGCACCGGACAGGCGAGGCCGGTGACAAATACCAGAATGCGGCCTGTCATGCCGAAGGCGTGGCCGGAATGGAGCGGCCATTGCCAGTGGGTGAAGACTTCTCCTGCCGTTCCCGTAGCGGGATCGTCCACGTCCAGGATTTTTCCGGTATAGCGGTCCATCACGACGCAGCGGCGGCTGAGAAGACTGCCGGGCTCCGCCACGTCGTGCTTGCACACGGTGTAGGTGCTGGTCGGCTCCGGCGCGCCGTAGATCCAGTCCGGGCGGCCGCTGGGATAGCGGGTATCGGCGATGGCGACGGCCTGTGCCATGCCGATGGGCTCACCATCCGCAATCGGGGTGGAGCGAAACCAATAGCGGTAGGTGACCGGCGAGAACAGTTCCAGAACCGGCACCACATGCCGCGGCAGGTTCATGTAGATGCCGGAGAACAGCACGGGAATCATGATGAGCGTGGTGTAGAAGCCGAAAGCCTTGTGCAGATCGAAATTGAGGCGTTCGGCGCTTGATCGTGAGCGCCTGCAGCCATTTGCCGGTCAGCGGCCACCAGACGATGAGGCCGGTTAGCACCGAAATGATGAGCAAGGCTCCGAGAATGCCCACGAGCACATAGCCGATCCTTTCGCCGAGAAAAAAGGCGTAATGCAGCTCGAACACGAATCCGATGAACGTCCTCGGAAAAGTGCTGTCCGAGCGCTTCATCAGGCGCCGATCGATCACCTCGGCGGTGTAAGGATCGACCGCGACTTCCCAATTTTCCGATTCACCCTCCGGCAGGGCCGGCACCTGGAATCGCAGGCGGAACACCGCCGTGTCATTGCGCGGGTAGTTGGCGAAGGTCAATTTGGCGTCGGCCGGCATGGCCCGGATGCCGGCCGCGAAGATGTCCTCCAGTGGACGGTAATTTGCCTTTCCTCCAGGGCGAGCTTCGATCGTCAGCAGTTTCGGATTCAGCAGTTCGTCGATTTCCTGATGGAACACCAGGATGCTGCCGGTAATCCCGAATATCACCAGCGTCGCGCCAGCGACGAGTCCCAGCCAGAGATGCACTTCCAGCCACAGTTTCCTTCGGGTTTTCAGATTGGCGAGACGCCTTAAATTCTGGAGGGACATGGTCGATTTCCGATTTGAAGTCGCAAATTGTAGGGACGTAGATGTATCGCCGGGTTATGTCTTTCGTGAGGCCTCATGGATCTAATTCCAAATCGCTTTCAATAAGGCATTCATTTTTGTAGGGTGGGTTAGGCCGCGAGGCCGTAACCCACCGAACGGCCTCGAATCGGTGGGTTACGCGGAGCCTGTCCTGAGCTTGTCGAAGGGCCTGTCCCAAGCGGAGACTAGGGGCTAACTCACCCTACGATGAATGTTCACTCGAATGCCGACTAAATAAGACGAATGACAGAAAGAAAACCCCACCGGCATCCGGCCGGTTTGGCCGTCGAGTTCGCGCATTTCGAACGCCGGGAACGGTTGTCACCTTGTTCCGCCTTGTATCGGTGTTTGCGCCGGTTCCCAAGCTTTGGGCTTGGGAACCGGGTCTTGCAAGCTCTGGCTTGTCATGTTTCGGGAAGCGGGAGCTTCCAAGGCAGCGTTCCCAATCCGGAGATCGGGAACGAGCGTAATTGCAGGCTTCGACCGAAACGACTCGGCACGTTCGGCCCGGCTGAGTACGGCTCGTAGGATGTGGTGAGCGAAGCGAACCGCCCTTCGACTACGCTCAGGACAGGCATCGTTCGCTACGTACTCGCCGAACCAATTCAATACCGGTACTCGAATCCCCCGAACACCATGCGGGTGGCGCCGGGATTGAATTGCGCCACGTCCTGTCCTCCGGCGTCACCGGTAACGAAGACCGAGGCGGCATAGCGCTCGTTGGTGAGATTGCGTCCGTCGACGAACACCTTCCAATGTTTGCCGTCGTCCCAGCCGACGCGGGCGCCCAGGAGAGCATAGGCATCGGCCGCCAGGGTGTTGGTGAAATCCACCCAGTTGGAGCTGACCGCCGTTACGTTCGGCCCGATGTAGAAACCGCCGGGATGCTGGTAGAGCGCCTCGAAGCGGGCATTGTGCTCCGGTATGCCAGGCAGCCGGTTGTCTTTTAGCACCGGATCGTCGTCGAAGTGGAAATTGCTCCAGGTGTAACTGCCGCGCAGGCGAATGCGGTCGCCGACGTATACGCCCGGCGCATAAGCAAGCGCGTCGTTCACCGTTAGCGCCGCGCCCTCCCTGATTCGCTCCCCCTCGATCAGCGTCGTCCCGCCGGGCACTCGCCCCAGTTTTTCCCGCGATTCTTCGATGGAGGGTGTGGTAAGGCTTTGAGGTTCCGCTTCACCGGTAACCGAAACAGTGGCCAGTTGGACCGATTCGTCGCCGGTCCCTCGGGTCTGATGGCCGGCAGCGGGCGCGATGTTCGGTTTGGCAGCGCGCTTGGCGAGGCGTTCGATGGTGACGGTTCCGGGACCGATGAAGCGATAGCCGAAGCCGGTACCGTCCAGCAGCTTGTCCAGGCCCTGCTCCGGCGTTAGCGTGCTCGATAGTCCTCGGGACTTGAGGCCGCGGACGAGATCGGCATCGAAAACCAGTTTCAGGTCGGACTGGTCGGCGAATTCCGTCAGTGCATCGCCGAGCGGCTGTGCGGCGATGGCGTAGTGTCGCGCATGGCTCTTTTCTTTTTCAGAGGCCTCGGCCGGAATTACGATTGCCGCGATGACGACCGCTAGTGCGGTGAATGATCTTTTCCCCGGAGGAAAGTAGTTTGGGGGTTTTGAAACTGGGTCAAAAATGTCGGCGTCTTTGCATGTGTTCCGGTTCTTTTTGTTTTTCATGACGTTCTCGAAGGAATTCAGAAAAGGGATGTTTCTTTTCTGAACACGTGCGAACGCCAAAACCATGAACCGGGAAAGCAAAAAAATTTTCGTCGAATCGATGCGAACGAGATGGGGGTTCAGCGATGCAGCAGTACCAGCCAGGGACTCAGCCGGGTAGATCGGATGGCGAGCGCTTTCTCGACGGCTGCGAGGATGGCATCGGAATCGTCCAGGGAAAACACGCCGGTAACGCGCAGATCGTTCAGGCGATGGTCGGCAATCAGGATCTTTCCCGGCCGGTAACGGTCGAGTTCCGCGACCACTTTCACCAGCGGCTGGTCCTTGAATATCAGCTTATGCCGCTGCCAAGCGGTCGCTTGGCTCAAATCGGTCTTCTCCGGCGAACTCAAGCCGTGTGTCGGGCTGTAGGTGACGCGCTGCCCGGACGCGACCCGCACCGCCGCCTGCGCGGAATCGGCCCGTCCGTCCGCAAGCCTGACGCTGACGGCATGTTCCTGGACCGTCACAGCGATGTCTCCGGCCGTGCTCTCCGAAACCTCGAAGGCGGTGCCCAAGGCGCGGATCACCGCCGGGCCGGTTTCCACCTCGAACGGCCGGGCGGCGTTGGGCGCCACGGTGAACACGGCTTGGCCATGGCGAAGATGAATGCGCCTTCGCGATGGGCTCCAATCCAGCGCAATGGCGGTATCGGTGTCGAGCAGCACGGTGCTGCCGTCGTCCAGGCGTACTAGTTTCTGCTCTCCCGTGACGGTGGCGTAATCACTGAGCCAAAAGTCGCCGAGATAGAGTCCCTGTAGTCCGAAGGCGAGCAATAGCGCGGCCGCCGCGGCCCAGCGGGCAGGCCGGCGCCGACGCGCGGGCGAGAGCGGTGAAGGGCGCTTTTCCGGCAGTCCGACCGCGTCGGGCTGCTCTGCACGGAGATCTCCTGCCTCGTTACTCAAAACGTCCGCGACCGAAGCCCAAAGACG
>NZ_JBDIVO010000397.1:0-3894 GCF_039794385.1 Methylocaldum sp.
AAGAGGATCAGATCCCCAGGTTGCTCAAGGCAACCATCAAGTCGTTGAGAATGCCGGTAATGCGGGGATGTTCGACTTCGAACTGCGAAATCGCTTCTTTCATGTCATCCACCAAATGCAGGTGATGCTCGTCTTCCGATGCCTCGAGCCGCCGCTCGAGATCGGCAAGCAGCGTTTCCAGCCGAGCCCTCACTTCCGGGTCGCTGGTATTCAGATGTTCAATCTCGGTGCGCAGGTTGAAAAGCGCTTCGCTTATTTCTTTCTCAGTCATGGGATCTTTTCCTCAAACCCGTCGTTTTCCGCAAATCGTAACACAGGCCGCCGTCCGCTCAAGCCATCGCCGCCCTGAAGAACTCCGGCGCGACGAAAGCTGCCTTATGGATCTCGGCGTTGTAGTAGCTCGTTGCAAACGGTTTGTTTCGGGCATCGGCCTCGCGGAAATGGGTCAGACCCGATTTTCCCGCCAGGGTCCCGCTCCACCAGCCAGATGGATAGATGAACTGAGGAAAGAACAAGGTGCGCGTTTCGGGAAATCCCGCCTGGCGCATGGTCTTGTGCATGGCCTCGATCAGCGGCATGTGGAACAGCGGCGATTCGCTCTGCTGGGCGAGAATCCCGTCCTTGCGCAGGCAACGGAAACACTCGCGGTAGAACGCCTCGTTGAATAAGCCCTCGGCCGGCCCCACCGGATCGGTGCTGTCCACGATGATGAGATCGACGCTGTCGGCCGCCGCATCCTTTACCCACTGAATGCCGTCGATGAAGAGCAGCTCGGCGCGCGGGTCGTCGTTCGATTCGCACAACTCCGGAAAATACCGCTCGGCAAGCCGGGTCACCCGCTCGTCGATCTCGATTTGAACCGCCCGCTTGACCTCCGGGTGTTTGAGCACTTCCTTGAGGCTCCCGCAGTCGCCGCCGCCGATGATCCAGACGGTTTCCGGATTCGGATGGGTGTATAGCGCCGGATGGGTCATCATCTCGTGATAAAGAAAATTATCCCGATCGGACACCATCGTGCAGCCGTCGATGACCATGAGCGTGCCCAGCCATTCAGTCTCGTAGATCTCGATGCGCTGAAACGGCGTCTGCTCCTCGTGGAGCTTATCAGTCACCTTCAAAGAGAGCGCGCTCCCGTGTTTCGGATAAACCTCGGTAAACCAGTTTTCGTCGCTCAGCATGGTGTTCCTCGCAATGGAAAAATCGGAGGATTTTCCACATAATTCAACCTTTTTTAAAGAGCTTGGCCACCGAAATGAGTTGGAGTCTAGAGCAGGCGGTCGATACCTACGCCATCGAGCACTGGGGAGAAGGCTACTTCGGCATCAACGACGAAGGCCACGTGGTCGTCCGTCCGACCAAGAATCCGGTGCAAGGCACGGTGGATCTCTTCGAAATCGCCCAGGCGGTACGCCAGGAAGGCTTGTCGCTGCCGGTCCTGGTGCGCTTCACCGATATCCTCCGCGACCGCGTGGGCCTGCTGCACAAGGCCTTCGAAAAGGCTCGCCACGAGCACGATTATCGAGGCAGCTATACACCGGTCTATCCGATCAAGGTCAATCAGCAGCGGAGCGTGGTCGAGGGCATTTTAAAAAATGGTCATACGTCAGTCGGCTTGGAAGCCGGCAGCAAATCGGAACTTCTGGCCATACTGGCCTTATCCGATGCCGGCACGGTAATCTGCAACGGCTACAAGGACCGATCCTACATCCGCCTGGCCTTGATCGGACTCAGCCTGGGACTGAACGTCTTCATCGTCATCGAAAAGCTGTCCGAACTGGAGCTGGTGCTTTCCGAATCGCGAGATCTGGGGATTGCGCCGCAATTGGGCGTCCGGATCAGACTGTCCAGCATCGGCGCCGGCAAATGGCAGAACAGCGGCGGCGAAAAATCGAAGTTCGGCCTGCACGCGAACGAACTCCTCAAGCTGATCGTCAAATTGCGAGAAGCCGGCGGACTCGAATGGCTCAAACTGATGCATTTCCACATGGGCTCGCAGGTCGCGAACATCAACGACGTCAAGACGGCGCTGCGGGAAGCCAGCCGCTATTACGCGGAATTGCGGGAACTCGGCGCCCATCTCGCCTGGGCCGACGTGGGCGGCGGACTCGGCGTCGATTACGAAGGCACCCATTCGGTCAGCGACTGTTCCATCAATTACAGCATCGACGAATACGCCCACAGCATCGTGCGCGCCTTTTCGGAGGCCTGCGCCGAATACGGTTTGCCGCATCCTAACCTGATCACCGAATCCGGACGTGCGATGAGCGCACATCATGCGGTGCTGATCACGAATATCATCGATATCGAATCGGTGGCCGAAGACGGAAGCCCTCCGGCCGAAATCAAGGCAAAACCCTTGCAGGACCTGGCCGACCTGCTCCGCGCCCTGCCCCAGGAGTCGCCGCTGGGCGTGTATCACGACGCGCAATTCGATCTCGCCGAAGCCCGAGCGATGTACGTGCAGGGCAAATTGAGCCTGGCCGAACTCGCCGATGCGGAACGGCTCAACGCAGCCATTTGCCATGCCGTTCATAGGCGCCTCGACATCCGTCTCCGCGCCCATCGCGAGCTGATCGACGAACTCAACGAGCGGCTTGCCGACAAGGTGTTCTGCAATTTCTCGCTGTTCCAGTCCATGCCGGACGCCTGGGCGATCGCACAGGTGTTTCCGGTCATGCCGCTGCAGCGCCTGCACGAGGAACCCACGCGCCGCGCGGTGATCCAAGACCTGACCTGCGATTCCGACGGCCGGATCAATACCTACATCGATCGGCAGAGCCTCGAAGCCACCCTGCCGCTGCATACCCACAAGCCGGGCGAACCCTATCTCATCGGCATCTTCCTGGTCGGCGCCTACCAGGAAATTCTGGGGGACATGCACAATCTGTTCGGCGATACTCATTCGGTCAACGTCGAACTCGATGGAGCCGGCGGCTACCGTTTCATCCAGCCCATGCGGGGCGACGGCGCCCACGACCTCTTGCGCTATGTGCATATCGACCCGGAAGAATTGGAACGCGCCTATCGCAAGAAGCTGGTCGAGGCGCGGATCCCCCCCGAACAGCGCAAGCGCTTCGAGAGCGAATTGATCGCCGGCTTGCGAAGCTACACCTATCTCGAGGAGTAAACGGCATTGAACACCGAAGGCAAAAAGGACATTAGGGCGGGCTTCATCGGTCTCGGCGCGATGGGCACTCACATGGCGCGAAACGTGGCCAAGGGCCGTTATTTGGCTTCCGTCTGGAACCGCACCGAAGCCAGCGCGATAACGCTTTCTCAAGAATTGGGCGTACAGTGCGCCGTCTCGCCCGCCCTGCTCGCCTCGCACGTCGACGTGACTCTAATTTGCGTCTCGGCCGATGCCGACGTGCTGGAGGTGATACACGGCATGTTACCGGCGCTGCGCCCGCACACAGTGGTGATCGACATGTCCACTGTGAGCAGCGATACCGCGCGAGAAGCCGCCAGGCTGGTTGAAAGCAAGGGCGCGGATTTTCTCGATGCGCCGGTGACCGGCGGCGTCGAAGGCGCGAAGAACGGGACCCTAGCGATCATGGTCGGCGGCAAGCTCGAGACCTTGGAGCGAATTCTGCCGGTACTGGAAACCATGGGCAGCCGGATCGTTCACATGGGCGACGTGGGTGCCGGCCAGGCGGCCAAGGCGGTGAACCAGATCATGGCGGCCGGCATCAACGAGGCCGTGACCGAAGCCATGGCATTCGGAGCGGCGCTGGGACTCGACATGCGCAAGGTCATCGACGTCGTTTCCGGCGGCGCGGCCGGAAACTGGTTTCTGGAAAAGCGCGGACCGACCATGACCCAAGGCGTGTTCAAACCCGGCTTCAAGCTCGCCCTGCACCAAAAGGATCTGAAAATCTGCAAGGGCATGGCGGA
>NZ_JBDIVO010000398.1:0-3883 GCF_039794385.1 Methylocaldum sp.
TGGAGCGAGGTGCCGGACAAGTTATATGCCGGTCCTTTTTCGAAAGGCGCCCTGACCGGAGAGCGCTTCGGGCTGTTGCCGAGTTCCTCCTTTCGGCTCGCCACCGGGCGGTGCACGGATTGTCCGGTGCCCGAGGCGGCGCTCTGGTATTTTCGCGACGAACTCATCGCCGTTCCTGATGGACTTCGGCCGATCACCGGCACGGCGCTTTTCGAGCCGGAGCGGAGCGAAACGCCCCATCCGCCGCTGGTCTGGATCGGCGCTCCCGAGATCGTCGAACACGCGACCTTGTCCGAAGACGGACAGTTTCTCCGCGCACCGGCGGGTGAGATCGCGTTTGCGGTCACCCCGGCGATTCCCACCAATCGGGCCTATCTCGATCGTTCCACCGTGGCTTTTCTTTCGAAACGGCCGCTGCGCATGCGTGGCGTCACACTGAGCGATCGGGGGACTCCGGTTTTCGTCGCCCGGACGATCTGGCCGGAAGATACCCGTATCGACATCGATGGAGCCCGATTTGAGCCGTTGAAAGAGCGGGAAACCTTGACGACCTTGATCCGGGCACAGACCGGCGGCGTGACGGGCATCTACGCCGCGCGGGTGTTATGGGAGCGTCATCCGGGACAGCCCCGCCGCTGGGCGAGCCGCCCGGTGCTCGCCTTCGTGCTCGACGGCGCCCAGGGCGACGATGACGGCGCGCACGGCGGCCATCTCGCGCCCGCCACCGGGATATTGGGCCCGCAAGGCGAATGGAGCGATTGGCTGGCCGCCAACTTCTATCCCATAGACGACAAGAACGCAAAAGGCATTCTCTCGGCCATGGTGCCCATGGACAATTACCTCGCGGATCTCAACAGCGGACAGGCCTGGTACCGTCCGAACTACATGCTCGTCGCGGTCATGCGCGATTCCCGAATTCCGCGCCGGGTGCAAGCCACCTTGCAACAGGTGCTACACGGCTATTACTGCCATGTCATCGGTTACGACCGGGCCGCCAACAACAGCACCGCGCTGGTCATCGATCCCTTGCGCTGGCTGGGCTGGAACATTCCGGAGACCGGTCCGACCAGCTATCTCGCCGCCGTGGCCGCTTTCCCGGTGGCGGCCCTGGTTCAGATGAGCCTCGCCGGCGGCAGGGATGTGTTTCGCACGCTCGCCGCGGAGAAGACCCGGCTCGTGCCCAGAGAGGCCTTCGAGACGATAGGCCGAGACCTTCTCGATCTCGTCGAGGGGAGCGCTCCGACGCGAGAGCTGACCCCTTTCGAGCAGATGCTCGCGGCCGATACCGAGGCTGTACTTTTCGTCCGGATACCGCAGATTCCGTCCAGCCGCCGCTTCGGAACCTATCCGGCGGGTTCCCTGACCGAACTCGCCGGCCGGGTGCCGTGGAGCCGGAATGAATGGGAAACCGCCCCGGACCCCGGCGAACAGCCTTTTCCGGAACGGCTGGTAGGCTCGTGCAGATGAGCAGCGACCGATTTGCCGGCGCGCATCCAGGCACGGCGCCCGGGGGGCTATGGTTTCCCCGGGCAGTGGAAAAGACGGAAATCGGTCGGACCGAGAACGCTGTAGCACAGCAGGACAATCAGATGGATCTACTGAACTGGAACTGGAGCGAATTTCTGTCTCACGTGCTCAAGCTTGCAGGAGCGTTCGTACTCGCCCTGCCGATCGCCCTGGAGCGCGAAAGAACGACCCGCACCTTGGGATTGCGGACTTTCCCTCTGGTTGCGCTAGCAAGTTGCGGTTATATCCTGGTCGGGGAGTCGGTCGTCGGTACCGCTCAGGATGCGCAGGCGCGCATCATCTCCGGATTGATGACGGGTATCGGCTTTATCGGCGGCGGAGCGATTTTGAAGACGTCGACAGGTGTCCGGGGAACGGCCACGGCGGCTAGCCTATGGTCGACCGGCGCAATCGGCGCTTCGGTCGCCCACGGCTTGTATGAGATCGCCGTGCTGATCAGTACGATCAATTTTCTGACTTTGCAGTTTCTGACGCCGATCGAGCGTCGAATGGGCAAAAAGGATCGGCCGGATTTGGAGGACTCTTGACGCGCAGATCGACGTTTTCGGTCAGCCGCCGCACATTCTGACGTTGCAGAGACCGTGATTTGTGAGGGGGCGGCTAGCGTGGAAGCGCTCCCGACGGGAATCGAGCGAGGCGATGTTTCCGGACAGATCGGATTCATGATGGAATAAGTTCACCGCTTGATCGCTCGCTGCCTCGGGTGAGGTTTCGCGCGCTCTCTCGGCGGTGATCGTGATTTTTCAAAAAAGAAGAAAGTGGGGGGGCAAGTTATGTTCGTGTTCGACAGGAATGAGTTTTTCGAGGACTATCGTTCCGCGTTCGGACCCATGACGCAATACCGGGTCGACGCGCTGGAGTTTCTGCTTGGCGAAATCGAACAGGATGTCCGTTTCGATGGGACGGACACGGACCGGCAACAGTTGGCCTACTGCCTGGCGACATTCAAATGGGAAACGGCAAACACGATGAGGCCGATCGACGAGCACGGCTCGGCGGCCTACTTTGAATCCCGCTATGGATCGCATACCTCGGTAGGCCGGCGGCTCGGCAATCTTTACCCGGGCGATGGCAATCTTTTTCACGGGCGCGGTTTTGTACAGCTGACAGGCCGAAACAACTACGAGAGAGCGGGAAGATTTTTGAACGTGGATCTGATCTCGAACCCCGATAAAGCAAAGGAGCCCAAGCTGGCTTATCAAATTGCCGTCCAGGGAATGAAGGAAGGATGGTTCACGGGCAAAAAGCTCGGACATTTCATAAAAGACGGAGTATCGCCCGATTATGAGAATGCTCGAACCATCATCAATGGCCACGACAAGGCTACAACGATCGCCGACATCGCACGCCGATTCGACGATCTCTTGCGGGCGTCCGCCCTTCAGCGATCATAGCGAAGATGGCATCGGTCGATTTGGGATTCCGTCGGATCGACGGCGCTGCCGTATGAGTCCATTTCGGGAATGTCATGGAGCGCACAGGGAGTTGGGATTGCTATGAAATTGTCCGAGTTCGGCATCACCGCCGCTTTTGTAGGTCTGTTTCTGGTTGCTTCGGGAGTAAAGGCCGGAGGCGATCAAGACAAGTCCGATTTGACTCGAGAGGAGCGAAGCGCCTGGTATCAGAGACTGAAATGGCCCGCTGACTGCGAGGAGAGCTTCCAAAGCCAAGCCGAGGATATTCCCGATGCCGGCCTTACCTTTCATCGCCTGAAGGACAAGCAGTATCTCGTGGAGATACAGTGCTACCTGGGCGCTTATCAACCCGGTTTTGTTTTCATGTTTTATGACGAAGCACGGGCGAAAACGGCATTGTTGAAATTCAAGCGTTATGAGCGCGAGACGGATGGCCGCGTCTCCCGCTATCTTGAAACGGAGCTGAGCGGATTTCCCGAATTCGATGACAAAACGAAGGAGCTGAAAGTCTGGTCGAAATCCCGCGGCATCGGAGACTGCGGCTCGATCGTCGTTTACACTTTTCGGAACGGCCAGCCGGTCGTCGAGGAAGCTCGGGCTCAAGCCTGTCAGGACGACCCCGACGCTCCATTCGCGGAGCCGGAAGCCTGGCCGAGAGTCAGAAATCCTTAAAGCCTTCGGGCAGGAGACTTGCGAAGAAGGTTGAAGCCGAACGCCGGTGTCGGTGAGACGATCGCCATGGTCGTTGACGCTAGAGCATTTTCATGCCTACTGTACGGGCATTCGCGCGTAGGTCGGGAATCCTTTCCCGACACCACGTCCCGGCCGAGCGTCTTCGTCGGCAAAGGATTGCCGACCTACGAAAGCTTGAGTCGATCTACCCTGGCCGAAGGCGCCAACGACTCCTGCCAGGCCTGTTTTGCCGTACGAGCGAGATGAAA
>NZ_JBDIVO010000399.1:0-3857 GCF_039794385.1 Methylocaldum sp.
CTACGGTGGGCGTAAAATTCGCTGACGCCAGGAAAATACCCCAGGCGCACCGTTTCAGGTATTTTTCCAAATCGCTTTCAATCAGGAATTGTTTTGTAGGGCGGGTTAGGCCGCGAGGCCGTAACCCGCCGAACGGCCTCGGATCGGTGGGTTACGCTTCGCTAACCCACCCTACGATAATGTTCGCTTGAATGTTGAATGTTGAATGGATTTACAAGGCGTCTGAAGCGATCCGTTCGTCGCCGGGAAGAGACATCCCCTCCGGCAGGCGAATTTTCCGGTTTGGTGTAGCGTCTCCAGTAAGTCGGGAAGGGATTCCCGACCTACTGACTTAGTCCGGCCGCCATTTTGGAGTGCGGAGCGGCTTTCCCAATTCACACCGCTAAGCCACGGTGGAGAATGTTCTAAGTACATTCCGCAAATATTTGCGGGATCTCGACAGATTGGCTTGACTGGCGGGGTTGTCCTGCAGGTTGCCTATGCCGCAAGACTTCCCTGAATGTACTTAGGGCGTTTTCATCTCGCTCGTACGGCAAAACAGGCTTGGCGGACGTCGTTGGCGCCTTCGGCTAGGGTAGATCGATTCAAGCTTTCGTAGGTCGGCAATCCTTTGCCGACGAACCCGTTGGCCCAACGGCGGCGTCGGGAAGGGGGGCTTCGGCGCTCCCGAAGACGCCGTTTGCGATTGGAAGGGTCGCGACTAAAGCGACCGTTTGCGATTGGGAAGGGATTCCCGACCTACTCGCCAGTGCCCGTACAGTAGGTATGAAAACGTTCTAGCTCGCCTTCTCGAACACACGGCCTTGCACCGCGTCGAACCCGAGGCCAAAAAGCAGATCGGCCTCGTCCTCCCGTTCCACGCCGGTGGCGGCAACGCGGATACCCAACTCTCGTGCGTATTGGCATAGCGCCTTGAGCAGGGCCTGATTGCCGGCGTCATCGAATATCCGGCGGCAGAGAGCCCCTTCCACCTTTACCCAATCCGGCATCAATTCGTTTAACCAGGCCAGTGCGCCGGGATAGGGCATGAAGCGATCCAGCACGAACCGAAAACCGTCTCTCCTGAGCTCGCTAACGGACTCGGCCGCTTGCGGGGCCAAAATCAGCCGATTCAAGGGGACTTCTATGGCCAGATTTGATCGAGCGGGCACTTTATGTCTAAAAGATTGAGCGAATCCCGGCTGCATGATGGTGGCCACCGACAAATTGACGGACCACGCCGCTTCGGGTTTTTCCGCCATCGCTTCCTGAAGGCGCGCGACGACAAGTTTGTCCAGCATCGGAGCCAGATCGGTTTCCTCGGCAATGTGCGCCAAGGCGCCCGCGGAAAGCCGTAATCCGTTTTCCGTCACGATGCGCGCGAACACCTCGTAATGCTCGGGTGCCGAAGCGTTCCGGCACATGAGCGGCTGCCGCTCCAGTTCCACTTGACCGTTGCCCAAAGCCTGCCGCAGCAACGCCAGCCGGCCGCTCCCGCCCGGCGTCGGATCTGCCTCCGCAATCCGAAAGCTCCCGCTGGACCCCATCTGCGCGTCGCGCAGCGCAGCGTCCGCCCGGGCGAGCAGTGCCGTGCTGCTATCGCCGGAAGAGAGGGCCGCCCCGATATGGACGGTGCAGGACGAAGCGATTCCGGTCTCGAGCAAAGCCATGACCGTCGATTGGGCGAGGTGATGGGTCAGATCGTTCAGGCAATCGGCATCGGCGTGCTCCAACAGCACGGCAAACTGCGCGCCGTCGATTCGCGCCGCCGAGCCGTGCGTCTTTTCGGCGACAGCTTCCACAACATCGGCGAGAAATTTGACGACAAGATCTCCCGTATCGCGTCCGAATCGGCGATTGCATTCCGCCAGTCCGGTGAGCTGAAGGATGGCAATGGCGTGCTGCGTTCCGGATATTGCCAGGGCCGCGTCCAGCGATGCGAGAAAATACGCGCGATTGAAAAGACCGGTTTGCCGGTCGTGGTGGAGATCCCGCTGTAGTTTCTCGATGGTTTCCATCTTCGCGTTCAGCATGCGCCGCACCGCTTCCGACATACGGTTGAACGCCGAGCCGATATGATGCAGTTCGCGAATACGGGGCAGCTCCGCCAAAGGCTCGAACTTGCCTTCGCCGATGCGAAGCGCCAGATTTTCCAGCCGGTCCAGCGGACGTAATGCCTTTTGCAGCAGCCATACCGACAGCAGCGCGGAGATCAGCCAGAAACCCAGAGTCCAGCCCAGGATGGACCAGGTCATCTGCCAAAGTTGGCTATATCCGAAACCGGGATGGCTGGCCACGTCGACCACGGCTGAAAGTTTCCAGCCGGCCATCGATTCGGCCCGACCCGCGGGAGCGTCGAACGGCACGCGGCTGATGAACCACTCGGGAGCGCCGTCCACTTTCAAGGGGAGTTCCCGCTCCACGACGGATTCGCCGTTGGGGCGGATCACGGCGATACGCCGGTAGTAGCCGCTATCGTAGAGAGCGTCCACCGCATTGGCCACCGCCGCGGTGTCGTTGCTCGCCAGCGCGGGCGATAGTTCCAGCGCCAGAGTGGTTGCCGTTTCTTGCGCATGAGCGTGCAACTGGCGTTGCAGAAAACCGTGGGTATTCACCAGGCCGGTGGCGAAAAGAGCCAGCCCCAGCAGCAGAAACAGCAGACCGAGCATCAGGACCAGCAGGGTTTTCAGGCTCATCGTCTTCATCGAATCGCTCCCGTCTTTTCGTGGTGCATGCGCGCCAACAGATCGTTCCAGTGGCGTATGTCGGACGCTTCACCCAGTTTGCCATGCTGCCCGCGCTGCTTGGCCGACCACAACCCCTCCGCATTGAAGCTCATGGTCGGCGCTAGATCGGTCCGCGCGGCGGCCGGCCGGATATCGCCGATCAGATTGTCCAAAATCAGCGGTTCGGATTCCGGGGCGGGATAGTAGGCCAGGACCATGTGCGGCTCCATGCGGCTCAGCCGTGGCCGCCAGACCCGGACATAAGTGACCCGCAATCGGTCGGGAGCCACTCCTGCCGCTCGAAGGGTGAAATATTTGGCCAGGGCGAAATCCTCGCAGTCCCCGCCGTTCGCGGCCAGGAGTTCCACCGGAGTCGCCCAGTAGTCGCGGCGCGCCCATTGGTCAGGGTCGGATATATTGGGCAGCCGGTTGAAGAAATCGTTGACCCGCGCCAGCTTCTCGTGCTCGCCGGCACTGCCCAGATGCAGAACCAGGTCGCGCCACGCCGACAGACGTTCCACCGCCGCAAGGCCATAGCGCTGGCCGACCAGTTCCAAGGTTCGTGCATTGGGGAGCAGGTCCATTTCGACGCCCGCCACGGCAAGGACCGCAAAAGCGGCGCTCCATATCAATAAGCGTTTCAAGAGCTAAGGGGGTTGATTTGAAGGAAGCGTATCTTGCCCCATCTCGGCGAAATTTCGCCACCTCATATCCCGGTGGTTGATCGTTTTTCACCGAAGTATAGCGGCGCAGATTGGGAAACCGCCCGTACCTCTAAGTGCCTATCTCAGTAGGCCGTTCGCCCTGAGCCGAGTCGAAGGGTTTTTGAAACCTACTGGGATAGGCTCTAAATGTAGGCCGAAACGAGCGGCCGTAGGTCAGCAATCCCTTGCCGACGCAGGCGTTCGGATGCAGGCCCGGCTAAGCGTCAGCGCTTGATGGCAAACGGTCGCAGCTATACAGGTCAGCGGACCGTCATTCCGGTATGGATTTTCGCTGGCTCCCAAGCTTCCGCCTGGGAGCTATACCCGAGCAGCTCGAGCTTCTCGAAACATCATTCGAATCGAGAAGCGGGAGCTTCTCAACGTCGGTTCCCAAACGGGAGTTCGGGAACCAGCCTAACGACGGAGGCATGCCGGATCAATCGGTTGC
>NZ_JBDIVO010000400.1:0-3853 GCF_039794385.1 Methylocaldum sp.
CTGCAAAGCGTGTTGTGTTCGACTCCCGAACCGGAGGCCGTCATACGCGGTTTGCTCGGCTTGTATCCGTTCAAAAGGGTCTATATCGCCGATCTCGATGCGCTCATGGGCAAAGACCCCCAAACTGATTTGGCGGTTGAACTGGAGCGCAGCTTTCCGCAGGTCGAATTCTGGATGGATCGAGGACTGCCACGCCTCAGCGAATTGGAGTCTTTTCCAGTTAAAAAGCACGCCCGATCGGTCGTCGGCAGCGAATCGCTTTCCGAGGAATCTTTGCCGCTTCTGGCCCGTTCATATCCGGACTTCATCTTGTCGCTGGACTTTCTCGGCGACCGCTTGTTAGGGGCTGAGCAACTGCTGTACAGCCCGGAACTTTGGCCGGAAACCGTGATCTTGATGAGTCTCTCCCATGTGGGCAGTACGGCGGGTCCCGACTTCGACCGTTTGGCGTCGTTCAGACGCAAACATCCCCACCGACGCTTCATCGTAGCCGGCGGCGTGCGGGACGAACAAGATCTGATACGGCTTAAATCCATGGAAACGGCCGGCGTGTTGCTAGCCAGCGCCCTGCATTCCGGCACTATTGACTCGCGGCTGATCGGGCGTGTGATCGAGGATTCGGAGGAGGCGGTGACTTGAGGAAAGTCTGAGAATTCGTGACTTACGGACGAAAAAAAAAACGTTGCCCCGGTGCCGGGGCAACGTTTTTTCGACAAGCGCGATTATTTGTGCGCTGCGAAGGGGTGCTCGATCTGACCCTTCTGAGCCACAACTTCGGCTGCCTTCGGCTCGCCGGCAACGGCGCGCTTGATCGCCAGCTTGGTGGCTTCGTAGTTGTAGTCCTGGATTTTCGCGTCGTCTTCAGCCAGCCAGTGGATGAATACGCCTACGCAGACGAAAATGTCGTCGGCTTCGTCGGCAGGAATGGTGCCGTCTTCGACGCAATCGGCCACAGCCATGGCAACGCCGCGCTGTGCAGGCCCGAACATCTGGGTAGCCTGCTTGCCGTTCTTGATGGTGACTTTGTTGAACATGACGGTATTCGGCTTGGCCATCAGGTTCGGCGCGACTACGGCCAACAAGCTGCTGAATCCGTCTTTGTTATTGGTGATGCAGTTGGCGAAAGCCGTCTCTGCGGCGCTGCCGCGCGGACCCATGATCAGGTCGATGTGGGCGATTTCGTTGCCGCCGCCGCACAGAGCCTCACCCACCAACATCTTATTGATTTTCCCCATTGCTAACTCCTCTTTGGTAAAAGAAAAAACTTTCGAAGTAACGACACTGCCATATCCTCCTCCCCAAGCGAAGCATAAAAAATCCCTGTTGTTGTGCCGACGTGCCTCTACGCTTCCAGAAAACAGCCCGTCTTTCGCTTGCGCTGGCCCAGCAACGCTTCCAGGCGCACGGCCAGCAAACACGCTACTGTGAGATCGGCCGTCGTACCCGGATTGATTCCGCCGGACTTGAACTCCGCATCCACTTCTCGGAGGAGCGGCATGACTTGTTCCGGTCTATCGGAAACGGATAACGCCTTATCGATCTGCGCCATTCGGCTGGCAACTATCCCTGTATATCGAGCGCCGAACTTACGCTCGATGTGGCTGTCGGGAATATGCTTGAGTAAGCCTACGAACACCGCCACTGCCGACCATTCTTTATCGCCCCACTGGGACAATTTCCTATGATAACGTGGAATCGCGAAATCAAAAACATCTGCAAAAGAATTAGTGTATTGATAAGCGATGCGATCACGATGTTCCGCAAAACGCATGGCTTCGAGCAAAGTTACCTCCGGCGCGTCGCGAACATCCTGATCCGGAGACTCGCCGAGGCCGCCCGGCTGCGCCAGCCGTATGGCCTTGTAAGTCCAGTCCGCGTCGGCTTGCGTCGTCGCACCGAGAACCCGCCGGAGCGCATCCCTGAGCGTTTCGCCTTCGCGAATCTCCTGAACCGCCTGAAACAGGGGCGCGGCCAGCAGGATGATGCCGAGATTGGTATTGCAGGGGACGACCTCGCGAGTCGCCCGAGTCGCGTGATAGATCTTCTCGCCCAGGGAAAGATCGGAGTCGCACAAGAAAGGCCCGCTGGCCGCGGCGCTACGCCGGAAGTCCTCCACGGTCATATCGTGCGCCTCGGAATAAATGCTGACGTTCCCCGGCTTGAAGGCGCGAAGCTCCGTCTCGCAGGCATCGAGGTAAGCGGACAATAAAGCGTCCCGTTGAATAGGCATCGGAACCGACGTCACCGAACCCGGATTTCCCCGTGAGGCTCGGGGTGACAAAGCGACAGGAAGTCGTCGACCAACAAATCGGCGATCGATACTTTACTGACGCTCTGCAAGCCCTTCCACGCCGGAATGCTGTTGACCTCGAGCACGCTGTACCGACCGTGGTGATCGCGGATGATGTCCACCCCCGCGTAGCCCATGTCCAAAACCTTTACCGCATCCTCCGCCAATCGGCACAGCAGCAGATCGTCGAGACGCACCGGTTCGCAGCGAGCGCCCTGAGCGACGTTGTTCAGCCAGCTCACACCGCATCGCCGCATGGCGGCCACCGCCTTGCCCCTGATGACGAATACGCGGAAGTCGTGGGGCTGTTCACCGCAACTCACGAAACGTTGTAGGTAGAAAACGCCGCTGCTATCGCTCAGCCCCGCCAGGTCCTCCGGCTTTTCATATCGCTGCAAGCCCTGTCCCTGGGAGCCGAACAAAGGTTTGGACACGAGCTGATGGCCCGCGCGCAACTCCCGCTCGGCCAGATCGAGTGCCTCTTCGCGGCTGCCCAGCACCCAGGTGGGCGGCGTCGGTATGCCGGCGCACTGCAACATGAAACTGGTCATGGCCTTGTCCACGGTGCGCTCGACCGCCCGACCGTCGTTGTATACCGGAATCCCGAGCAGCTTCAATGCGTGCAGCACGTCGAGGTAGAAAACGACCTGATCCAGCGACCCGCCCGGCACGCCACGCACGAAAACGCCGTCGGGAAGGCCGTCCTCGAAGCTCGGCAGGAGCACCGGCAAACCGCCGGACTCGAGATTCAGCCGGCAGGCAGTCAAGGACACATAGGAATAGCCATACCCTTTCGCTGCCAATGCCTCGCGAAGTCGTGCGCCGTGCCAGCCCGGATCGTCGGTGATGATCGCGATGCGGCCCAAATTATTCTCCGAAGGACCGTTCCAGGAGCGCTTCGTCGAGCTTGCCGGCATGGAAGCTGCGGCCGGACTCGACTGCCGTGACAATGACGCTGGCTGGGCTGAACAGCATCGGATCGACCTTGAAAAAATCGTACTTGTAATCCTTGAACACCTCGGCAAACGGCCTGCCGTAATCGCGGGAAACCGAACTCGGCAGTTCGTTGGCCAGCATTTCGGCCGCTTCGTCGCTGCCCTTCACGAACAGATGCACGGTACCGCCGAACAGAATGGCGTCGTTGGTGCGCCCCATGGCTTTGACGAAATTGGGATGAGGCGGCGGAACCGGAGCGGTTCCGGTGCCGTCGATGATGTTTCCCAGCGGAAAATGAAGCGAATGGGCCTTGTGCAGGGCGACCTCCAGTACGCGGCCGACGACCTGCATGCTGCCGGCAAGGCTGGAGGTGGGCGTCAGAATGACGTTGACCCCGCTGGCGTCCACTTTGCAGGCCTTGGCGATTTTCTCGATCACCTCGACCGGAGGAACCTTGTCGACCTCCATCACGATGGCCGTCTCCTTGCCGTGGTCGCGATAGCCCAGTTCCTTATAAAGCTCTTCGACAGGCTCTTCGTTGCCGTCCTTGACCTTGGTCGCCATCGCACGCGCCGGGCCCGAACCGAGCGCGTAAAAGGCGCTTTTGCCCTCTCCGTGGGACAGGCT
>NZ_JBDIVO010000401.1:0-3849 GCF_039794385.1 Methylocaldum sp.
CTAGGCTCCAACTTCGACACGAATGTCCGAAAACTTGTCGTCGTAAAAGGCGATCCGGTCTTTCAGTTCACGATGCTCTTCGTAGGGGTCCTCGTAGGTCCAGACCGAATCCTCGAGTTTCGTTTCGCCGAGCTTCAGATCGAAGTAATGAGCGGTCCCCTTGAACGGGCACTCTGTCGTGGTATCCGAGCGTTCGAGCCGATCCAGCCTGACGTCGGAACGCGGGAAATAATAACGCGCAGGATGTCGGTCTTCGTCGACTTCGATCACGTCGCGCGAGTCGGCAATCACTTCGTTGTCGATTTTGACTTGCACTCTTTGACCGAGATGCTTTTCTTGCACTTTATGCTCTGGCCATTTTTGGTGTCCTGGCGATTTTTTCATGCTGACCTCCTGGCTTCTTGGCCATGATCGATGTCAAAGGCAGTCTCTACGGCCCGCATGCCTATCGGCCGCTGCCGTAGGGACGGGTGATGATCTCCAGAAGATGACCGTCCGGGTCTTCGAAATACACTCCGCGGCCGCCGTCGTTGCGATTGATCTGGCCCGGCCGGTGCTGGCCGGGATCGGCCCAGTACTCGAGACCCTGCTCGAGTATGCGGCCGAAGATCCGATCGAAGTCGTCTTCGCCGATCAGAAAAGCGTAGTGCTGCCAGGCGATCTCGCCGTCGGTCTCGTAGAAATCGAGCGAAACGCCGTTGCTGAACTCAACGACGAGGAAAGGTCCGAACGGTTTCTGCCCTGGCAGGCCGAGAATTTCGGTGAAGAACGTCGCCGACTTCCGCTTGTCCCGGCACGGGACGATGGTGTGATTGAGCTGTACGCTCATCTGCGATGCTCCCTGACGCCAAGTCTGTTAGCTTTGTGACCGAACGCAAGGTCAAGCAGTTCAACCCGGCTTCGCCGAATCACCGATCTCGCTGATCGGCAGTCGGACAACGAATTCGCTACCCTTTCCCCGGCCCTCGCTAAATGCTTGTATGGTGCCGCCGTGCATCGCCACCAGACTTTCGACCAGCGATAGGCCGATCCCCAAGCCCCCTTCGGTGCGGTCGAGAGTCCGGTCCACCTGATAAAAGAGATCGAACAGATGACACAACGCCGCCGGATCGATGCCGCGCCCGTTATCGCGGACCCGGATGGCGACCTCGTCGCCTTCGCGTTCGACGCTCAGCCGGATTTGCCCTCCCTCATCGGTGTACTTGGCGGCATTGTTGAGCAGATTCGAGACCACCTGCGCCAGCCGCACGAAGTCGCCTTCGACGTGGATAGTTTCCGAAGGCAGTTGCACGCGGAGTTCGTGCCGGCGCGCGTCGATCAGGGGACGGCTGGTTTCTACCGCGCGCTGCACGATATCGGCCACTACCAGCAATTCCCTGCGCAGTTCGATCTTGCCGCGGGTGATGCGGGATACGTCCAAGAGATCGTCCACCAGCCGGGCCAAATGCTCGACCTGCCGATCGATAACATCCCGCGTCCACTGAAGCTTGGGATCCTCCGTTCCCAATTTGCGCATGATTTGAACGGCGTTGCGGATCGGCGCCAGAGGGTTGCGGAGCTCGTGGGCCAGCATGGCGAGGAACTCGTCCTTCCGGCGGTCGGCCTCGCGTAACGCTTCCTCCGCGCGTTTGATCTCGGTAATGTCCTGGAGGATGCCGCGCAGAATGATGCCGCGGCCTTGGGAGCGCGGGTAAGCCGCGCCCCGGAAGTGTAAAGTTACGAAAATTCCGTCGGCACGAGTGCCCTGCAGTTCCAGGTCAAAAGCCGAATCGGCGGATGCGGTGTGCAGCACGTCGAGCACAGCTGCATGATCCTGAGGGTCGATGAACTGCAGCAATCCCTCAAGATTGCACGGAAAGTCGCTTAAGGGATCCACGGCAAAAATACGGCGGATGTTTCCGTCGCACAAGGGCTTCTGATCCACCGGGTCCCACTGCCAGACGCAAATGGCGGCTAGCGCTTGGAGATCCCGAAGTTGCTCCTCGGACAGTTGCAACGCGACTCGCTGGCGGAATCGACGAATCAGGAACCAGGCATGATCCGCGATCGCCTGGAGGGATGCGAGATCCTCGTTATCGTAGTCGACTGTTTTGTTGCCGACACCGACCAGCAGCACCACGCGATCATCGTATACGACCGGCACCCCCAGATGGCGCACCAGATGGACATGACCTTCCGGATAGCCCTGCTTGCGACTGAGCCCCTGGTAATCGTTGTGAACGTAGGGCCTGCGATGGCGGGCGCAGTCGGCCCAAATACCGGCGGTGCTTATCGGGTAATGGCGTTGATATACCGCTTGGCACTGGCGAAGGGTTGCGGCCGACCAGGTACCTAGTTCGATAGTCACCTGGTCTTCATTGACCAGATGGAAGTAGCCGACTTCACTGTCCGTCACTGCGACCGCCGCCTCGATAGCCGCGGAGTACAATCTGGGTTCGTCTGCGTCGAGAGCGTGGCGATATAAGTCCAGTAACGCGGATTTTGCCTTGTCGGGGATTGGGGCTAAGGGCGTATTAATCATTGATAAGAAATCATGTCACAGTGAAACAAGGCAGGCTTGTAGCCTTTCTCACCATTCTGGCCCGATGGCAAGAACGAGAGGGATTAGGGGCGCATGACGCTCAACTTCACAGCAACGTAAACAAAACTTCGATTTAGGCCCGCGTGTAAACCTTATCACGCGATCGCGAAGAGGTCCCAAGGGTCGGTTGTATCGCGCTCTCGCCGCCCGGAAGGTTTATCGTGTCCCTTTAATCTGGAATCGAAACCGAACGCATCGGTATTTATTGATAACTGAATGGCAAGAACCCGCAAGTTCGACCATTTTTTTCGGACAATGTTTTCGTTTTTTTGCCTGCCCGTCAGAACTCGAAAGCCCAGCTTTCCCGGTCCAACTGGCGCTGCAGCACGATACGGCGCGGCGGCTGGATCAATAAGGTCCAGGTTTGCTGATTGTTGCGGTACGGCTCCTTTACCGATTTGAAGGGTTGGGGATTCAGCACGGCCAGGCAGAAGCCGCCCGGCGCGCGCACCGATTCGTAACGAATCAGGCCGACCCAGGCTTCCCGTGCCTGTTCCGCCAGCAGCTGCGTGCCGGCGTAATCGGAAGGATGCGTCCAGGTCTCCCGATGGGACACCAGGGGCGGCTTCGAAAGGTCGATAGCCTTATCGGCGGCGGCATGAAATTCGAACAGGGTCAGCTCGACGCTCGCCGGACGGCCTGACAGGCCTTCGCTGTCCAGCCAGAACCGCAACCGCCAGTAGCCGCATTCGGCTGTGGCCGTTCGGCGATCCTCGGCGCCGTAAAAAACGCCGGGGTCGGTGCGCCGGCGAAATCGCGAACCGCCCGGCAGCGGCCAATAGCGGAACGGCGTCGCCAGCAGCCAGTGCAAGCCTTGGGCGTCAGCGGGCAGGCGCGGCTTGGCCTCGTCGAGGATGTCTTCCAGCAATGTCTGATCGTCCAGATTGCCCGAAGCGAGGTGCATGGTGGCAACCCGATGCTGCGCCTCGACTGCCCGCCAGCCGCTGCCCCGCCAGGGGCGTGGTTTAAACACGAGCACGGTGAGAATCCAAGTACTCACAGGCATGAATCAGGCCGTCGACCCGCTTGATGACCTCCAACGGCCGCTGTCCGTCGAAAGCGCGGTTGGCCGATTTCAGCCAGCTTCGGGCCAGTTCGTCGTCGCCGCCGACCAGCGATGACAGGGAACGATACAGGCGCACGAAATGGGCGGCCAGCTCCCAGGGTTTGCCGCCTTCCGGAAGAGCGTATCGGCCGTTCAACAGCCGGGACGCGGTCGGTTGGCTGGCGCCGATAATGCTTTTCAGATCGCTGGGCCCCAATCCCAG
>NZ_JBDIVO010000402.1:0-3809 GCF_039794385.1 Methylocaldum sp.
TGCTCCCGCTCCTCCCAGTCCTTCATCGACATGCCGGCGAAAGCCTGATAGGCGCTGCCCACCCCGCCTCCGCCCGGCGCCACGCCGTTGATGACGAACGAATGGTCGGTGGCGTCGAAATCCTGAATGATCTCGCCGACCCGGCCGGTCCAGCGTTCCAGGTAGTCGATGGAGACGTTGGGATCGGCGGTGGCCTGCACGATGAGAAAGCCTTGGTCTTCCGTCGGCGCCAGCTCGTCCTCGGCGGCGGTATACAGAAAAAAGCAGGCGACCAGTACGACGCCTCCGAACAGCAGCACCAACCAGCGCTGCTCCAAAGTGTAATGGAGGAGGCGGCCGTAACGCTCGGCCACCCATCCGAAGCCTGCGTCCACCCGGCGGCTGAGCCCGCGTTTCCCGGTTTCCCGCCTGAGCAGCTTGGAGCACAGCATGAACGACAGGGTCAGGCCGACGACGCCCGAGATCAGCGTCGCCCCGACCACCGTGAAGGCGAACTCGGTGAAGAGATTTCCGGTGAGCCCGGTCATGAAGCCTATGGGCGCATACACCGCCACCACCACGATGTTCATGGCGACGATGGGCGCCGCCAATTCGCGCCCGCTTTCGAGGGCGGCCTCGAACCTGCTCTTGCCCTCCTCCATGTGGCGGTGGACGTTCTCCACGATGACGATGCCGTCGTCCACCACCATGCCGATGGCAAGGATCAGCGCCAAGAGGGTCAGGAGATTGATGGTGAACCCCATGACCAGGATCAGGAACAGCGAGCCCACCAGCGACAGCGGCATGGCCACGGCGGGCACCAGCGCGGCGCGGGCCGATCCCAGGAACAGGTAGATGACCCCGGTCACGATGCTCAGCGCCTCGGCCAGCGAAACCAGCACCTCGCGCATCGAGTCGCGGATGAAGTCGGTGCTGTCGTAGACGATGACGCCGCGGATGCCCGCGGGCAATTGCCGCTGGATATCGGGAAAGACTTCGCGCACGCGCGCCGCCGTGTCCAGGGTATTGGCCGTGGGCGCCGCTTCCACGGCGATGAACACTCCCGGAACCCCGTCGAAATACACCGAGGTTTCGTACGATTCGGCACCCAGGGACACCTCCGCCACGTCCCGCAACCGGATCAGCGCGCCGTTGTCCTCCCGCACCACCAGCCGCTCGAACTCCTCCACCGAATGCAGGTTGGTCGCGGCATCCAGCGAGATCGAGAGGGTCGCTCCCTTGGTCGATCCCACCGCCGCGATGAAGTTGTTGGCCTCGAGCGCCGCGCGGACGTCTGTCGGCGTGACCCGGAATGCCGCCATGCGCTTCGGGTCCAGCCAGATGCGCATGGCCACCGTCTGCCCGCCCAGGACCGGCGCCTCCTGAACGCCGACCAGGGTCTCCAGGCGCGGCCGAACGGCGCGGTTGAGATAATCGGTCACCTGGTTGCGTTCCAGCACCTCGCTGTAAAAGGCGATGTACATGGCGGCGGTCGGCTCGCCCGGAGTGACGGTGACGATGGGGTCCTCGCTGCCGGGCGGCAACTGGTTCCGCACTTGGTTGATCTTGGTGATGATCTGGGCCACCGCGGCGTTGGGATCGTAATTGAGCAAAAGCCTCGCCCGGATGGTGCTGGTACCCTGGACGCTGGTGGATTCGAGATAGTCGATGCCCTCGGCGGTGGCGATGGCCTGTTCCAGGGGCGTGGTGATGAATCCTCTGACCAGTTCCGCGTCGGCGCCGAAATAAGGGGTCGAAATGGTGATGACCGAGGAGTAGGTTTCGGGATACTCGCGGACATTGAGGGACTGAATCGCCCTCAATCCCAGCATCAGAATCACCAGGCTGACCACCGAGGCCAGCACCGGCCGCTTGATGAAGAGATCGGTAAAGCCGCCCATCACGGTCCCTTCGGTATGGGGTCGACTTCCGGCAGCACGTCCCGGTCCGAGATGAGCACCCGCGCCCCGTCGCTGAGCTTGAGCTGACCCGATGTGACCACCCGGTCGCCGGGCGCGACGCCCTTCAGGATTTCGACGCGCAAACCCCGGCGCTCGCCGGTGGTGACAAAAACCCGTTGGACCCGATGGATACGCTGGTCCGGAGCCCGAGCGGAAGAAACCGCCGAATCGTCCGGATTTCCGCTATCGTCGGCACCGCCGGCCGGCAGTGCCGGAGCCGCCCCGCCCCCTTCCCGTATCACGAACACGACGTCGCCGTACGGGCTGTAGCTGATCGCCGTGTTGGGAACTGCCAGCACCCGGCGCTCGTCGGGAAGCGTCACGACCGCGTCGGTGAACATGCCCGGCCGGAGCAGGCGTTCGCGGTTGGGCAGCGTCGCGCGCACGCTGAAATTATGGGTTTCCCGGTCGATCTGCGGGCTGACCGCGCTGATTTCGCCTTCGAAAACCTGATCGGGGTAGGCGTCGACCCGCACCCGGACGGGCAGTCCCGGTCCGATAACGCCGTAATGACGTCCGGGTAAGGTGAAATCCGTGTAGATGGGGGCGATCGACTGCAAATCGACCACGGCCTGTCCGGGTTCAAGATATTGTCCCAGATTGACGTAACGGAGTCCGAGAACCCCGCTGAACGGTGCCTCGATCCGCTTTTTGCCGATCAGGACCCGCTGTTCCCTAACCTGGGCTTCAAAGGTTTCCACCCGGGTCGCCGCCTGCTCCCGTTCGGATTGAGATACGAAGCGCCGCTGCGCCAGTTCGCGGAACCTAGCCAGATCGCGGCGCGCCTGTTCGGCCTCGGCCTCGAGGCGCTCCAGCCGCGCCAGGTCCACATCGGTCTTGAATTGCACCAGGGTCGCGCCCTGCTCCACTTCGGCGCCCGATTCGAACCCGATGGTTTCCACCATGCCCGCCACCTCGGTGGTCACTTGCACCCCGTGCACGGCGACGAGGTTGCCGATGGCGTCCAACTCGGTCCGCCAGATCTCCGGCTCGGCACGGGCTGCCGTCACGGTGACGGGAGGGATCTCGAACGGTTCAGCCGGTCCGCGTTTACCGACAATCTGCGACCAGAGCCAATAAGCGACCAACGCCAAGACAGCCAGAACGGCGAGTCCTACCAAGATCCGCCATCGCCCCCCCCTGCCGAACGCGCTCTCCGTTTCATGCGCCGAACGCCGTGCCATTCGCCGCATCAGCGGCGCGGCAAACAAGTCA
Organism: Methylocaldum sp.; assembly: GCF_039794385.1. Taxonomy (NCBI): domain Bacteria; kingdom Pseudomonadati; phylum Pseudomonadota; class Gammaproteobacteria; order Methylococcales; family Methylococcaceae; genus Methylocaldum; species Methylocaldum sp. The sequence goes on from NZ_JBDIVO010000402.1 coordinate 3,156, forward strand.
CCCGCAGCGACTTGATATCTTCGAAAATCCCCAGCCCGCTGCGTCCCCGTCTTTCCCCCAAGTCGGGGATTTGCTGTCCTGGTTCGAACGACAGGCTATGGTCCTCGAAGTCTTCGTCGTCGAAGGCGGTTACCTGGGCGCGCGGTCCGACTATGACGCTTTCCAGGCCGGTCCAGCGGGCGCCGAACGGACCTTTCATGGTGCGCATCTCGACCGGGCCGACGATGTTCAGTTGAATTCCGGTAAAACGGTCGCCCGTGTAGAACTGCACCCAGCAACCGTCGGCGACCCGCTCGGCGCTGAACGATCCGGGCACGATCAGGACCGTCGGCAAAGCGCTGGGCTCCTCCGTAATCGGCGGGCGAGCGCCGGTATCGGGCGCGGAGGGAGGCACGAACTCCCTAGCCGTCACATTCAAGCCCGCCACGACGGACAGCACCCCGGCCACAATCCCGAACCGAAGGTGCCTAAATTTCCGCATGCGACGCTCCGATCAGAAAATGAGCATAAGAATCCCGATCACGACCAATAACCCGATCAGGAAGATGATGCCGATCGCGCTGCCCAGGAATCGCAAGATGCTGCTCATGTCCATATCTCCGCGAGTGAAATAGAGTTTCCTCCATAACCATTGAGACAGCCTCTCCGAGGTTT
>NZ_JBDIVO010000403.1:0-3798 GCF_039794385.1 Methylocaldum sp.
ATGGCTATCGCTGCTGCTGAGCCTGGCGCTCGTCCGGACTGCCGTGGGCGCGGAAGCCACGGTCGTGGTTTATGCCAGCGAGGATCAAGTGTTCTCGGAACCGATCCTCAGGGATTTCGAGCGGGATACCGGCATCCGCGTCAAAGCGGTGTACGACACCGAGGAAACCAAGGGTACCGGCGTCATGAACCGGCTGCTCGCCGAGAAGAACAACCCGCAGGCGGACGTCTATTGGGCGAACGAACCGATCCGGGCGGAAGTCCTGAAGCAGCGGGGTGTTTCGGCGCCTTACCGGTCCCCCAATGGCGAAGGCATCCCTAAGGTCTTCAAGGACCCCGAAGGGTACTGGACCGGCTTTTCCGCAAGGGCGCGGGTGTTTATCGTCCACCACAAGGCCCGCCTCAAGCCGCAAAGCCTCGCCGCCTATACCGATCCCAAGTGGGCGGGCAAAGGCGTTATTGCCAATCCCTTGTTCGGCACGACCGCCACCCATGTGGCGGCCCTGTTCACGCTGTGGGGCGATGAGCGGACCAAAGGGTTTATGGACGCCCTAAAAAGGAACGGCACCAAGATTTCCACCAGCAATGGCGAAAGCGCGGACCTGGTGGCCGCCGGGGAATTCGAGTTCAGTTTGGTGGACAGCGATGACGCGGTCAACCGCATGCGCCAGGGCAAACCCGTCGAGATGATCTGCCCGGACCAGGGCGAGGGCGAACCGGGTTGCCTGATCCTGCCCAACGCCGTCGTGCCGATCCGGGGCGCGCAGCACCCGGAGGCCGCCCGCAAGCTCGTCGATTACCTCCTGTCTCCGGACACCGAGCGCAAGCTGGCTTTCGCCGACTGCGCCCAAATTCCACTGCACCCTGGCGTGGAAACCCCGCCCGACGTGCCGAAGCTCGACCAGCTCAGAACCATGCCCGTCGATTACGGGGTGGTGGCCCGAAAGCTACAAGCCATCCAGCCCTGGTTAAAGCGGTGGTGAAGACGCCTCCACAATCACTGGGTCACTATGCCTAGTGCCGCATTGCCAGAGTGAGGCGCACAACTGGCTGCCCGGACTGTAGGCGCCGTCCAATCTTCTCGCTAGATCCAGTAAGCCGCCCCCGCCACGCCCTATTTGTCCACCATAGAAAGGGAAAGCCTGCTGGGCGTGAGCAATGTAAGGTTGAGGCGCGTCGGTCGAGCGGAGGCCGGCCCGTGAAAAAGACTGAACGGCGAAAGTGACACCCCCTCGTGCAGCGCGTCATCATTGCGCTAGCTTTGGACGGTTTCCTGTCACAACCAAACATCCGCTTTGTCTCGGTTTGCTACTGTTCGGAGTCCCTGGCCGAGTGGCTCATTCGGGCACGTGCTGCTCGCTCGACGTTGAGGAAAGCAGTCGTTCGTGACCGACAGGTATTGGACAGACTGAATGGCCGCAAATGGCCGAATTTCAGACAATGAGAGCAGCCTCTATTTCTGGCCATATAGGGCTCTTCCGTGGCTATCGGAAATCTATCTGAACTCATGCTTGGCTCTATCGAGGCGGGCGCCGACGCGATTTTCAGTTCATAGATACTCCGTCTTCTGATTGCCCGCGACGTTCACGTAATGATCATGTTCATGCATCGTGAACATGATCATTACGTGAACATTTCGCTTGATCTTGTGTTCGCTGTCTTATAATGTTCACGTTACGTGAACAAATGATGAAATATGAACATGCCGCTTCGCTATCGAGAAGAATCCCTGCATCACCAAGAGCAAGCCCTCCTGGAGCGTGCCTTAGCCGCACTGCAGGAAACCACTGGCTTGACCGGGAAAATTATCGCCGCGGAGCCCTTATTGGAACAGGGAGTCAGAGTCGATGCAGCCGTGGAAATCGACGTAGCCGGTCAGCCCCATCGTTATAGGGCTGAAATCAAACGAATCGATCGCTTTACCGCGATCGGCCAAGTCAGGAACCGATTCGATTCATTTCAGCAGCCCGGCTTACTCGTGGCCCCGCGGATCACCGCTGAAATGGCCGACAAATGCCGTGAACTGGACGTGCAGTTCATCGATGCCAACGGCAACGCCTATCTTCATGACCTAGGCCTGTTTATCTTCGTGAAAGGACTGCGCCCTCGAGCCAAGGAGGGGATGGATATCACGACTGCGGAACCACCTCGTGCAGGTACTGCAACTGCCCTTAGAGTGATATTCGTCCTGCTATGCCGTCCCGAGTTGGTCAATGCACCTTATCGCGAGATCAATCGAGCGGCCGGCGTTGCGCTGGGGGCGGTGGGAGAGGTTTTTTTAGATCTGAATAACAGGGGTTACGCCATAATCGGCAAGGGAATGGGCGAGCGACGCATTCTGGAGCGCAAGCGATTGATTGACGAATGGGTGACCAACTACCCCATCAAGCTCCGTCCGAAGTTAAACCCAAGACGGTTTCAGGCTTCGACTCCGGACTGGTGGCGGCAAGTCGATGTCACCCGGTACAAAGCCCAATGGGGCGGCGAAGTCGCGGCCGACAAGCTGACCGGCTATTTGAGGCCCAACACCTTCACTCTATATTTCCGACCCGAAAACGTTCGTCAAAATCTCACGAAGCTAGTGGTCGAAAACAAGCTGCGTGCCGATCCCAAAGGTGAAATCGAGGTATTGGATGCCTTCTGGAATTTTCCAGCCGATGGCACCCTGTCCGAAACCGTGCCACCGATCCTCGTCTATGCGGACCTTCTCGCCACCCTCGATCCGCGGAATCTTGAAACGGCGCGCATGATTTATGAGCAGAGCATCAATGGTTCTGGCACCCAGGGCTGAGCGCCCGATCGACCCCATTACCCTCGCGGTCCTGAGAGAAATTCAGAATGCATCAGTTGCTCTGGGTCTGGAAGCCTTCCTGGTAGGAGCAACCGCCAGAATCATCTTGCTTGAGCACGTATTCGGGCTGCAGGCTGAACGTGCTACCCGCGATATCGATTTTGCTTTTGCGGTTGAAAACTGGGACCAGTTTAAGGCAATCAAGAGGTATCTTGTCACCGGCTCCGGTTTTCAAGAAATGGAACGGGTAATGCAGCGGCTGCTTTACCAACCAGAAGGCTGTAGGCGTAAATTCGTCGTGGATTTAATCCCGTTTGGTGGGCTCGAAGTCGAAAAAAATACCATCGCTTGGCCGCCGGACATGAGTATCCTAATGAATGTCGCCGGCTACCGAGATGCCTTGGTATCCGCGGTGCCAGTTGAAGTTGAACCTAGACTTATCGTATCGGTAGCTTCCGTCGCTGGGATTGCCATCCTCAAACTCTTTGCTTGGGTTGACCGTGGCCGAGAAGATCCCAAGGACGCCATCGATCTGCTCACACTACTCCGTCGGTATCACGAGGCGGGTAACCAGGACCGAATCTACGAAGACGCATCGACCGTGCTGGAATCAGCCTACCCCAGTTATTCTCACGTCCATTCGCCCAGACTTCGCACAACCATTTGACATAAAAAAGTGAGGAAGGCAAGAGCCTCGGAATGCATCCGTTTATCCACAGTTCGGGTGGAAAAGTCCGTGGATAAGATTGTGAAAGAAACGTTACAGCCCGCGGCTTTCCTGATTTGCGTGCTTATTGTCGAATAATGTGTCAGTTTCCTGTCTGACACTCCAGAGCGTGTTATGAACTTTTTGCTGTGGGCAAGGTACTGCAGGGATGCTTACTCGAAAACCTTACCCCAGCGATGTTTCAGACGACGAATGGACGTTCGCGGTCCCTTATTTAACCTTGATGAAGGCGGCCGCGCCCCAACGCCAGCACGATCTGCGCGAAATCGTCAATTGCTTGC
>NZ_JBDIVO010000404.1:0-3785 GCF_039794385.1 Methylocaldum sp.
AACGCGAGCCAATCCGCGCATGCAGTGCGGTCAGCTCCGCGTCCCACTGTCGTATCGAGTCTTGCATGGCAGTCTCCTCAGTCGATTACCATGCTTGTTAGACCAACAACTGCGGCTGTAGTACTAAGACGTGCCCGCACGGTGCGCGAGACGCTCTTGCCGTTTCGCGCCGACGAGGTAAAGTGTCCCGAAGCCGTCGAGCGGCGGCGTCTTCAGAGCCACTATCGGCGGATCCACCGATTCTGAACGGGTCCGATCCAAGGTCCACCGCAGTACGACGCAGTAGCTAGGAGGCAGAGAAACGGCTTTCTCACCCAGTTGGCCGGTGGCTACTGCTGCACGGTCACGAACGAGAGCTTGCCGATGCCGGAACGCTGGGCGCTGGCCATGACCTTGGCCACGGCCTCGAACACGGCCGCCCGATCGGCCTGGAGCTGAATGCCGATCTCGGGATCGCGGTCCTGCAGGGCTTTCAACTCGGCCTCCAAGGCGTCCAGCGGCACCGGACGGTCGTCCAGCATCGGCTGCCCCTCCGCGGTCACGCTGAGGATGGCGATGTGCTGGTCCGGTGCCGGTTCGGTTTGCTCGGTCTTGGGCAGTTTCACCCGAACCACCTGGGCCAGCAGCGGCGTCGTGACGATAAATACCACCAGAAGCACCAACATCACGTCCACCAGAGGCGTGACGTTGATCTCGCTCATTTCGCCGCCCTCGTCGTCATTAGGCAATTGGATGGCTAAGTGCTCATTCTCGGGATACCGTGGCCGAATATGGGAGCGGCCGTGCGGGTCGCCTTGCGCCGCGACTTCGGGCGTTTATCGACGCCTTGGAGCGAAAGTGCCGGTCCGACGGAGGCCGATGTGTTGCGATGTGCCGCCGTCCCGCACTCCTCCGGCGCTGGGCGTGCAACCCGGCTGATTTGCCCGGCCGGCGGGCATCCGGTGTTATCGGTCGGAGCGTCACTGGGCTCTTGTTGAAAATCGGCGACGTGCTGTCGCAACGCATCGAGGCGCAGGCGAACGTCGCCGAGCAATTCCTCGATGTGTTCGAAGTAAATCTGAAAATAGCGTGACGAAGGGAATTGAGTTCCGTTGGTTTCGCTACTGTCCGGTGCCCCGGGGTCCATGCCCGGCGGTGTCTTGATTGAGCGCAGGGCAGGCTCGCTCTACCCCCATGACTCATTCCGAGTTTTAAGTGATCTCTACGACTAATGACGAACAACGGAGCCAAATCCCGTAGTCATGAGAAAAAATCTTGTGCTCGGTCGGCCGAAAGTGCCCAAGCTGCGCAAAAGTGGGCGCCGGATAGTCTCAAAATGTGGGTTATGCCATACAAGCCAAGCGATATCCCATATCCTGACCTGTTCCGATCGATTAAATGTTCTGAGAAAGAAACACTTTTGTATTTGGTATCGATATTGCCTTTCCTGTTCTACGTGCCAAGTAAACCCATCGGAATCCCGGCCGCAAACACCCGCTAATACGGAACAACAATTACGGAGAGTGAGTCAGTGAGTTCACCTACCGCCCTGACCGAATCGACCTTCCTGGATACCCGGAAGTCTTTGCTGCAATGGCTCACTCGACGTCTCGGCTGCGGCCATACTGCGGAAGACCTGGCACAGGAAACCTATTTGCGGGTCATTCAGCAAGGCGCCCCCGAGACGATCGGGGATCTACGTGCCTATTTGTTCCGAATCGCCAGCAATTTGGTCATCGACCATTGGCGGCAGACCACGGTGCGGGCCAATGCCGATGGCGAATCGCTTGAAGAAGACCTGATCTGTCCGAAGCCTGCACCCGACAGAATCGCGGAAGCGAGCCAGCAGTTGGATCTTCTGAGGCATTTCATCGCCGAACTACCCCCGCAATGCCGCCGCATTTTTCTGATGCACAAGGTCCAACAGCTCAGTCACGTCGAGATCGCCGAGCAGTTGGCGATTTCGCCCCGCACGGTGGAAACACAAATCAGGAAAGCGTTAATGATTCTGCGTGACCGTATGCGCGCGGCATAGCGTCGCCGCGGCACGCGGAAAATTCGACTGCGGCCGTTCTTCCGGCACGGCTCGCCATCACTCCGGACGGTTTCGTCTCTCCCGGCGAATTGATACTAGCGTTTGACAAGGATCGGTCGAGCGGCTGTAATCGAAAAAGCCGGCGAATGTGACGCCCGGCCGTCGCCCAGACTACATGCGAAGAAGAGCGGTTATGCATCCAACCCCTGTGGAGACGGCGATCTCCAACGAGGCGATCGAATGGTTTTCCAAACTCCACTCGGGCCGAGCCACGCCTGTGGACTACCGTCGGTTCGAGGCCTGGCGGAGGCGTAGCCCAGAGCACGCGAAGGCGTATGCAGATGTCGAGGCGTTTTGGGCGCTGCTGGATGAGCCGGCTCAGCGGGTTTTCGAGCAGGAGGAAGCACAAGCCTGCCTAAAGGCTTGCATTGATTCTCCCATTCGAAAGGCGACACCGCCGGTCGCAAGGAGGCCGATGCGCCGGGCTTTCGCCGGTCTCGCCTTGGCGTAAACGGTGGCTATCGCCCTGTGGTTGCCGGGCGCCATTCGCTTCTGGACCAGCGACTTTCACACCCAATGGGGTGAACGGCGGGACTTCACGTTAGAGGATGGCTCCCGAATTTCTCTCAATACCCATTCCGCCCTGTCGGTCGAGTTCTCCCCAAAGCAACGGCTGGTTCAGCTTCTGGAAGGTGAAGCCTTTTTCCAGGTGACGCACGATCCGGCTCGTCCTTTTGTCGTTGCGACGTCTCACAGTAGGGTTCAAGTCACGGGTACCGCCTTCGACGTGTACACGCACGATGAACGGATGACTGTCACGGTCTTGGAGGGACGGGTGCGGGTTTACCCCGACCGCGCCGAGGACAAAGGGATCGAATTGACCGCAGGACTACAGGCGAGTGGCGATACGCAAGGTTTGGGTCCCGTTCTACGGGTGGATACCCAGCAAGCGGTGGCCTGGCGCGAAGGGCTTTTGGTGTTCGAACTGCAGCCGCTCGCGGCGGTGATCGACGAGTTGAACCGCTACTACCCTGGCAAGCTCATGATCGCCGACCCGCGGATTCGTGATCGGACCATCAGCGGCGCCTTCCATCTAACGCGGCCTTGGGACATTCTGGCCGCCATCGAGAAAACCTTGGGCCTGAGTTCCCTGAATCTCTCCGGTGCACTGACCCTCATTTATCAGCCTAGCCTCTGAGCCGGCAAGCGCTGGCTGAAGGCTGGGTAAACGACCTTCGCTGCCTCAACGCTCTTCCCGCTCCTTTTCGGCGATCAATAACTCCAGAGCGCCGGGTATAACCTTTAGCATTCAAAAAATTTTTGCACCCGAGTACGGGATTGGCCTCGAATTTTCGTCTTTACAACCAAAAGGTCGGTAAAAACGCCTCGAGATAAATACCGATCCTGATTGCTTGAATTCGAATCTGGAGGACGAAAACATGGCTTGGGATGAAGAGGACACGACGGTTTACCACGTGGTCGTCAACCACGAGGAGCAATATTCGATTTGGCCGGAATACAAGGAAGTGCCTATAGGATGGCGAACGGTCGGCAAGAGCGGTCCGAAGCAGGAGTGTCTGGACTATATCAAGGATGTGTGGACGGACATGCGGCCTTTGAGTTTACGCAGACACATGGAGGAGACGTCCCTTCAGGAAGCCGCGTCGGCGGGGAAGGAGGCTTGATGCGCGTGGGAATTCTCCGGTTCGGAGGATGCTCTTTCCGAGAAGGCGATACGGATGTCTCGGCCAGTGATTTCTACGCCTAATTT
>NZ_JBDIVO010000405.1:0-3769 GCF_039794385.1 Methylocaldum sp.
GAGCAGTTCCCGCACCAGTGCGGCGAGTCTCGCATGATCCACGCCGCCGTCCCGGCCGAGCGGCGTCAGCGTTGCACACCAAAGTCCGCGTATGGGAGCGGGTTCCGTCATGGTGAAGTCCTCCTCAGAATCCGGGTGAGGATGCGCCTATCTTAAGTACGCACCGACTGCCGCGCGTTTCAGGAAAGGTTACCGGGGAACCACGGTGAAATCTACGGGATGGGGGTGCCGGCGGATCTTGTGGGTCGCCTCGCCCGTTGCCGTCGGCCACCAGGTTTTAACTCCATTCGGCATCCGAGTGAACATTGCGTAGGGTGGGTTAGCGAAGCGTAACCCACCGGGCGACCTTGAATCGGTGGGTTACGCTTCGCTAACCCACCCTACAAACATGAATGCCTGATTGAAGGCGATTGGGAATAAGAGGCAGAATCCATGAACGAAGACCAGGGAAAGATCACCGTCTATTACGATGGCGCCTGCCCGCGCTGTGTCCGGGAGCGCCGCCGCTACGAGCGGCTGGCGGGAAAAAGCGGCGAGCGGGTCTGTTGGTTCGATATCACGGGACGGGAGGACAGACTCCGCGAGATCGGCATCGATCCCCGCAAGGCCCTGACCGAACTGCATGTCCGCGACGAAAACGGGCGGATCGCGTCCGAGCTGGATGCTTACATCCTATTGCTGGAGAGAGTCGCGTTTCTAAGACCCTTGGCCTGGCTGATCGGACTGCCGGCGATCCGCCCGCTGCTGGCTCGTCTCTATCACAAAATGGTAATCCGCCGGTTGAAAAAGAGCGGGCGGCTGTAGTGGGCTCGCCGAGCACTATCGCTCCAAGAATCGGGCTTTTTATTTCGTTCAATCCTTCCGCCCACCATCGGACGAGCCATGCCGAGAAGCAAACCTGTCGCTCACGATTGACCGCACAGGGATACTATTTGACCTGATCGCCGCCGTCGATCGGGTGATCGGCAGAGCCGGTGCTTTTCATGGAGCATTGCGGAGCGTCGGCTTCCGTAGTCATCCCGCCAGGCGGAGGATCTTCGCAGAAATCCTTAGCCACGGTCACGCCGGTCGGTTGCACGATGCCGGGATCGGTGATGGACGTCAGCAGGGTCCCGGTGTTCGCGTCGTACACCCTCAAGGCATCGGGTTGCGAGACGTACAATTTCGCTTTCTTCGGATGCAGCGCCATCTGATCCATTCCGTAGAATTCGGGAGCGTTGGAAATCGGAACCGAAAACAGCGGTTCGTTGCTGAAGGTCGCGTTCTTGGCGTCATAACGATAGACGTCCAGGAAACCCGCATCTCCCGGGGATTCGCCGTTACTCCGGGCAAAGGCCCGGTCTTCTGCAAAGTCGACCAAACCGGAAATCCCGGAGGACGTGCCGGATAATGCGCGCATGTCGACCCGTTCCAGTCCCGGAATCGCAAACGACGTTATTTCGGGAGCGCCACGGGCGATGACGAGGCCCGATCCGCCGTCCGGAGCGCAGAAGACATTATTGGGTTCGGCGAAACCGAGAGACAGCATCTCGCCGGTATCTCTCAAGGTCCCGGTGTCGCTGAGCGTGAGCCGGCGCACCGTTGCATCGGCGGACGAGGTGGCCAGTACCGAGCCGTCGCTGCAAACCTCGACCGAATTGGTATCGGTACCCACGGACAAGGTGCTGATCTCGGCCTGTTTGGCGATGTCGATGACCGAGATCGGCTGAGTGAAGAGGCCATCGGACACCAGCAGGAACTTCCCGTCGGGGCTGATCGAGAGATCCTCGCCATTGTTGGCGATGGGAATCGGATTCGTGCCTTCGGCGAGGCGGGGAGGCGACGCGGTCAGGTCGATGACGAAGACTTCGCTGTTGAAATTCGTCACGAATCCCCGGGTCTGATCCGGCGTGATGAGAACGTCACCGATCGCCAGGCCGGCGGTCGCTATGGTCACCGATCCCAGTACGGTGTCGGTATCGGCATCGAATATCGTGACCGAAGCCGTGGTGTTGTCCGCCACCATGCCGAGAGCCCTTGCGGACGCCGAAGGCGCCTGTAAGGCCGGGACCAAGATGGCACCCATGAGAATCGCTGCCAGGCCGGTCCTTTTCCTGTAATCGCTGTTCATGTGACTTCATCCCTGCTGTTGCGATCGAGCGATGGCCGCGGTTTTTCGATGCGCGGAATCCGCTCCTTGCTGCGCTTGTTTGGTTAATGAGACTTGTCTTTGGGAAAGGAGTTGCACGCCGAGACGAATCATCCAAAAACGGCGCGACGGCTAGTTTCGAAAGGAACATGCAAACCCGTATGCGCAGAGTGAGTTCCCGCTGCTAAGAGAGTGATCGCTTTCGGGAGTGTCCCGTTATGGTGCGCGCTCCCCTATTTTTGTGCGCCGGATCGATATGCTGCCGTATGTCCTTGGCATACAAGATATTCCCCGCAATCGGCCCGATTCCGGGTAATCGCGTCGACCGGTTCTCTGCGCTTACGCATGGCATGCATTATGTATTCTCGTCATGGAGTGCTAAACGGGGCACGAATCAACGGACAACGGCGTCCATCGGCGGTCATTACGACCCCGCTGGACGCTTTTTTTTGCCCGACGATCGCTCAGGCTGCAAACAGCTCCTAATTGCAAGGGAACATCCATGTACAACGTGCTTCGGCCAGCCATCGTTTTGCTGAGCCATCTTCGCTTTCCTTATAAATTTCTGTTCATCGGCTTGATCTTCGTCCTGCCGCTTGCCGTTTACCTGTACCTGCTGATCGTCGAAATGAACGCCGGCAGCGCATTCGCCCGCGAAGAGCGGTCCGGTGTGGAATACCTGAAGGCTTTGCAGCCTTTGCTGCAGGATTTTCCGAAACACCGTGGGATGGTTTACGCCGCACTCAACGGCGACCGGTCTTTCGATGACGATATTCGGGCCTTGCGAGCCCGCATCGAGGAAGCTAAAGCCGCGGTGAACGAGATCGACAGTCGGCTGGATTCCACGTTGCACACCGCAACCCGATGGAATGCCGTGAAACAAGCGTGGAATCGTCTTGCGAATCAATCCGCGGGCGCGGATGCGAAGGAAAATTTTGCCGCCCACACGTCCCTGATCGCCGGCTTACAGGGGCTGATCGGCCACATCGGAGAGACCTCCAATCTCGTCCTGGATCCCGTTCTCGATAGCGCCTACCTCGCCGATGCCGCAATCCTCAAACTTCCGGCCCTGATGGAGAACCTGGGGCAGGCGCGGGGCTTGGGCACCGGAATGGCCGCTCGCCAGGCGAACGACCCGGACGAGAAATCCCGCCTGATCATGCTGAACACGCTTATCCTGGAAAATCAGCGCGCCATCGAGCGAGGCATGGACGTCGTTTTCCAGACCAACTCGTCGGTCAAGCCCGCGCTGGCTGCCGGTCTCGAACAGAGTCTCACTCATCTCAAGACTTTCCTGGATTTACAGTGGAACGAGCTGATCTCCAACGATTCCATCGTGATGGCGCCTTCCGACTATTTTGCCGCCGGAACCCGCGCTATCGACGCCCAGTTCGCCCTCTACGATGCGGTTCTGCCCACGCTGGATCGCTTGCTGGAGGAGCGTATCGCCGCCTTTGACGCTAAAAACCGTCTGGTCGTCGTGATCGCCGTCACCACGGCTTTGCTGTCCGTCTATCTATTTGCCGCCTTTTATCTGTCGGTACGGCAGACAGTCCACACTCTGGTCAGCAGCGGCCGGCGTCTGGCCGCCGGCGATCTGACCGCGAAAACGCACATAAACTCGCGGGATGAGCTGGTGCA
>NZ_JBDIVO010000406.1:0-3750 GCF_039794385.1 Methylocaldum sp.
CCCCCACCAGTGCGCCCAGCGTGCGGATCATGGCGAGAATCCCGTCCACCGAACGGTGGTTGAACACGTGCACCGTTACGCCCGCCTTGATCAGGTCGCGGGCGATATCCGCCTGCAGATTGGAAAAACCCAGCACCAAATCGGGTTGCAAATCCAAGATCTTGTCGATTTTGGCGCTGGTGAAGGCGGAGACCTTGAGCTTTTCCTTGCGCGCTCGCGGCGGCCGCACGGTAAATCCGGAAATGCCGACGATGCGGTGTTCCTCGCCCAATAAATAGAGCGTCTCCGTGGTTTCCTCGGTCAGGCAGACGATGCGTTCCGGCAGCAGTTTCGGATTCATGACGCAAAAAGAGCCGCCACGGCGGCGGGATTCGATGGAAAGTAAAGATGCAAAAAGGAAGCCATCAAGCGCCTGTCCAGGTAAACGGCTTCGGGCTGGCCGTGGCCCTTCGCGGCAAAGGTGTTGGCGAAGGGCGCGAGATCCACCTCCGCCCGGGCATGATGAAAGGTATGACCGCGCAGGCTACCTTCAGGCAGCTCCAGCCCGTGCAGCCCCAGATTGGCCAGCCGCGTCTGCATGACGGAGCGGCCGGGCAGCAGCCCTGCCATCTCGGCCCGATGCCCTTGGGAATCGGCAAGCGTTTCCAGGAGATACAAAAGGCCCCCGCATTCGGCGAGGATGGGCTTGCCCGCCGAATGGTGGCTGCGCAGCGCTTCCTTCATGGCCCGGTTGGCGGCCAGCCGGTCGAGGTGCAGTTCCGGGTAGCCGCCCGGCAGCCAGACGGCATCGGCTTCGGGCAAAGCGCTATCCGCCAGCGGCGAAAAGAACGCCAGGTTCGCGCCCAGGGCGCGCAAGGTATCGAGATTGGCCGGATAGAGAAAGCAGAAAGCGGCATCGCGCGCCACCGCGATCGTCACGCCTGCCAGCGGGCCGATCGGAACTTCGGATTCGATCGACGAGAACTCCGCCGGCGGCGGCAATTCGGCCAGCGGCGTACCTTCCAGCGCATCGGCCACGGCGTCGATACGGGCTTCGAGGTCGGCGATTTCTTCCGCAGGGTGGAGGCCCAGGTGGCGCTCCGACAACGAGAAATCCGCCTCGCGCAGCAAGGCCCCGCGCCAGACGGCAGGATCGGGCAAGCCGGCGCGCAACAGCTCCGCATGCCCCTCGCTGCCGACCCGGTTGGCCAGCACGCCCGAGAACGGCAGATCCTTGTTAAACGTGGAAAGACCGTGGGCAACGGCGGCGAAGGTCTGGGCCATCGCGGAAGCGTCGATCACCGCCAGGACGGGAATGCCGAACAAAGCCGCGAGATCGGCGCTGGAGGGCGTGCCGTCGTAAAGCCCCATCACGCCTTCGACCAGGATCAGATCGGCATCGCCGGCCGCTTCGTGCAATAGGCGGCGGCAATGAGATTCGCCGCACATCCATAGGTCGAGGTTATAAACCGGCGCGCCGCTTGCCTTCTCCAACACCATCGGGTCGAGGAAGTCGGGCCCGGTCTTGAACACCCGTACCCTTCGGCCCTGGCGGGCGTACAGCCGGGCGAGACCCGCCGTGACGGTGGTCTTGCCCTGGCCCGAGGCGGGCGCGGAGATCAAGAGAGCGGGACAGCGGCTCATGGCTTAGAGGGTGTGTGAGAAGCTACTGCGCGACCCGATGGCGGCGTCGCGCGGTGCTCGAAGTCCTCATGTACCACTCGTACACTCCGGTTTCTGCGCTCCGGGCTCCTTGCCCTCGGGCCGCTCGCTACGCTTCTCACACACCCTCTTAGGCAGCTTCGCGGGTCGGCCCCAGCCGTTCTCGAAAACGGTCTCTTCCGCCGGGCGGCGCGTGTCCCAGCCTACCGTTTCCAGCAAGGGTTCCGGATAGAAGGCGTCCACATGCCCCAGGCAGAGCACCGCCACCGGCCGGGCGCCCTCCGGCAGATTCAGCAATTGGGCCAATTCGTCCGGTTCGAACAGCGAGACCCAGCCCATCCCCAGCCCTTCCGCGCGAGCGGCGAGCCACAGGTTCTGAATGGCGCAGGCGACCGAACACAAATCCATCTCCGGCAGCGTGCGCCGGCCCAGAATATAACGTTCGCGTCCCTCGGTCAGCGCTGCGACCAGCAGTTCGCCGCACTCCAGGATGCCTTCGAGCTTCAGGCGCCGCACCGCTTCCGCCCGCTCGCCGCAGGCCGCGGCGGTCTCTTCGCATTCCGCCCTTACCAAAGCATGGATGGCGCGGCGAAGCGACGGATCGGTGATGCGTATGAATCGCCAGGGCTGCATGTAACCCACGGAGGGAGCGAAGCGAGCGGCTTCGAGCAGCCGCTGCAATACCGCCGGATCGATCGCGCCGGGGCGGAAATGGCGGGTGTCGCGCCGTTCCCGGATGACCCGGTAAATCGCGACACGGTCGTCGTCCGGGTAGCGATGTTCCGTCATTGGTATTCCGTCATTAGAGATCGATGCCGGCTTGCGCCCGCACGCCGGCCCCATAGGCATGCTTGACATCGCGCATCTCGGTCACGGTGTCCGCGGCGTCGATCAGCCCTTGCGGCGCGCCGCGCCCGGTAACCACCACGTGCTGCATGGGCGGGCGCGCAGCAAGATCCATCAGCACCCTCTCGATGTCCAGATAACCGTATTTCAGGGGATAGGTGAGTTCATCCAGAACCACGAGTCCATAACCCGGATCGGTGAGCATGGCGCGGGCTGTTTCCCAGCCCTCGCGGGCGACGGCGGTATCCCGTTCGAGGTCCTGCGTCTCCCAGGTAAAACCCTCGCCCAGCACCCGCCATTCCACGTCCGGTTGCCGCCGGAAGAAGGCCTCTTCCCCGGTATCCGAACGGCCCTTGATGAACTGGCACACGCCCACCTTCATGCCGTGCCCCAGAGCGCGGGCGACCATGCCGAACGCGGAAGAGGACTTGCCCTTGCCGTTGCCGGTGAGGACCAACAGCAGGCCCTTGTCCAGCGTGGCTAGTGCGATGGCGCTGTCGACGACCGCCTTCTTGCGCGCCATCCGCCGGCGGTGGCGTTCCTCTCGCGACGAATCCGACATGGGGGACCTGCGTCAGTGCGCCTGACGTCCGTCGTCTTCAGCGGACCGCCCAGGTCTGGCCAAGCCGAAGGCCAGATGAACCAGGATTGCCGCCGTGATGTACAGCGCAATGCCTTCCAGCGCATGCGGGAAGTATCGGGCCAGCCGTGCGCCGAATTCGGCGAAGCTGGTTTCCTCAAAACGCCCGGAGAAGAAGTAAAAACCGCCGCTGGTCAGGAGTTCGCAGATTGCGGCACCGGTCACCAGAGCCAAGGCCAGCAACGGCAGGGTGGAGAACCGGAAATGGTAACGGCGCGCGTACCAGCGGCCCGCCAGCCACAATGCGGCGTAGGCCGGCAAAAGGAATCCGTAGGCCGGGCTGACGCAGAAATCGCTGACGCCCAACCAAGTAATGGCCACGTAATCGCTGACCACAGCCAGCCCGAGCAAGGCCGGGAAAGCCCAGACCGAGCGCAGATAGAAACCGGCGAGGAAGAAGACCGCCCACGACGCGTCGGGCAAATGAGTGATGCTCGCGAAATGGTGGCTGCGGGTAGCGGCCATGAGTACGGCCAGCCCCAGGGCGATAGACCAAACGTTCTTCGATGTCGTGTCATGCATGTCGGATCTCCATGGTTGTAGTTAGTTGTGCCGGGCGCTCATCCCCGACGAGGATGTCGTAAAAGTCGCTCCCGGAATGTAGGGCGGGTTAGCCCTTCGAC
>NZ_JBDIVO010000407.1:0-3721 GCF_039794385.1 Methylocaldum sp.
GCCGACCTACAAATACTTGAGTCGATTTACCCTAGCCGAAAGCGCCAACGACTTCCGCCAAGTCCGTTATGCCGTATGAGCGAGATGAACACTTCGCTGTCATTTCGGCGGGCGGTCAGAATCGCGGGCTTAAGATGCCTAGAAACCCATCGGGGCGTCGTTTTAGGTTATATCCCAAAAACATACCGGATTTTGGGATATAACCGATTCAGATGCTTTCGAATTGATACGGAAGCCCGCGTCCGGTCTCTGCGCCGTCGCGTCTTCCGACAAAGCTATACTTCGTTGCGAAAACGACTTCTCAGGTTCTCCATGCGCAACGCCCTAAACCGACTCTTCCATACCGCCAACACCGTCATCCTCGGCAAGCCGCGCCAGATCCGTCTCGCGATCTGTTGCCTGCTGGCGCGGGGGCATTTACTCATCGAGGATGTACCCGGCGTCGGCAAAACGACCTTGGCGCACACTCTCGCCAACCTTTTGGGCCTCAAATACCAACGCATTCAGTTCACCAGCGATCTTTTGCCGGCCGATATCGTCGGCTCGTCGATCTTCGACGGGAACAACCATGCGTTTCATTTTCAACCCGGTCCGATCTTCCACCAAATGATCTTGGCTGACGAGATCAACCGCTCGACCCCGAAAGCCCAGAGCGCGCTGCTCGAAGCGATGGAAGAACACCAAGTTACGGTCGAGGGAGAAACCCGTTCGCTGCCGGAACCGTTTTTCGTCATCGCTACTCAAAATCCTGTGTGCCAGATCGGAACGTTTCCTTTGCCCGAGTCTCAATTGGACCGGTTCCTGATGCGCATTAGCTTGGGTTATCCGGATAGCCGGTCGGAGCGTGCCTTGCTCAAAGGCGAGGACCGCTTCGTTTTGCTCGAAAAACTCCCGGTCTGCCTTCAGACGGACGAATTAGTGGCGATCCAGGACCAGGTCAGGACCATACACGTCTCCGATGCGCTGTTGGATTATCTCCAGGCGCTGATCAGATTCAGCCGCGAATCCGGTCATTACGAATGCGGATTATCGCCGCGCGCGGGCCTCGCCCTGTTGAACGCCGCCCGCGCCTGGACCTTCATCGAAGGCCGTGAAGCGGTCCTGCCCGAGGACGTGCAGGCGGTATTGGCTCCGGTTTGCGGGCATAGGCTGCGCCCCGTATCGAGCGGCGCTACGAACGCCGACGTCATTGTGGCGCCGATGCTGGAACAGGTTGCGGCGGTTTGAGATGACTGCGCTCCCGCTTCGGGAACGG
Organism: Methylocaldum sp.; assembly: GCF_039794385.1. Taxonomy (NCBI): domain Bacteria; kingdom Pseudomonadati; phylum Pseudomonadota; class Gammaproteobacteria; order Methylococcales; family Methylococcaceae; genus Methylocaldum; species Methylocaldum sp. Next base: position 1,256 of record NZ_JBDIVO010000407.1, read on the forward strand.
CTGGACCTTCGGCGCTTCCTCCGAGGCGAAAAAGCGATCGATGGGCCGGTCATGTTGTCTCACCGGCGAATCTTCATTCTGCCCAGCCGATCCGGCTTGGCCCTTGCGCTGCTCCTGTTGATTCAGTGGCTCACCGCCATCAACTATGGCAACAATCTGGCGTTCATCCTCACTTTCCTATTGGCGGCGGCTGCCATGTCCTCGTTGTTCTACAGCTACCGCAACCTTTCCGGACTGAGCGTCGGCGCCGGAAAAATGAGCCCCGTCTTCGCCGGCGACCTGGCATCTTTCGAGTTGCGGCTGACCAACTCCGCGGCTTTGCCGCGCTATGGCATCGAGTTGAGGCTGAAAGACGCCGAGGCGTTACGGATGGACATACCTCCCGAGGGTACTGTTTCGGCAATCCTTCGGGTCCCAGCGGAAAAGCGGGGCTGGCTCGAGCTCGACACCGTAACCATCAGCACCGCGTTTCCTTTGGGAATCTTCTACGCCTGGTCGCCGATCAATCTGAAATATAAGGTTCTGGTCTACCCGAGACCCACCCAGGAACGATTGCCTTTCCCACGTTCCGAGGACGATCATGTCGGTGCCCGACCACGAAATGCTTCCGATGATTTCCACGGGTTTCGGGCTTATCAACCGGGCGATCCGTTCAAGCACATTCATTGGAAAAGTCTGGCCAAAGGACGCGATCCGGTAATCAAGCAATACGCGGGGGACGAAACGGAAGTCCTTCATTTGAACTGGACGGATACCAAGGGATTGGATACGGAGGCGCGCTTGAGCCGGCTTTGCCGCTGGGTGTTGGATGCCGAGCAGGCTGGGATGCGATATGCCCTCAGCTTGCCAGGAACGACCATAGCCGAAGGTCACGGCGCATCGCACTGCCGGAAGTGTCTCGAGTCGCTGGCTCTGTTCGATCTATGAAGAAGCCCGCAGCAACGTCGTTCGTGCCGGATCGGACGCAGGAAAACCTGCTTCTATTCAGTGTTTTCTTCGTTGCCGCACCGCATCTTCTCAATCTCGGCTGGGCAATCGTTCTTTATTTTTCCTTGATGGCGGCCTGGCGATTCGCGTCAGGGTATCGGCCCGCCTTGCTGCCCGGCCGTCTGCTGTTGTTTCTTCTGACCTTGTCCGGCGCAGCTTTGGTTTACGTCGATTACCATCGCTTTTACGGACGCGAAGCCGGATCCAGCCTCTTTCTCGTCGGCCTGGGACTGAAACTGATGGAAATGCGGAACCGGCGCGACGTATACCTGGTGGTCTATCTCGCGTTCTTCGTGGCTCTGACTCAGTACCTGTTCTCCCAGAGCATCGCCCTGGCCGTCTATACGCTGGCTGCCGTTGCCTTGCTGATTTCCGTATTGATCGGCCTGAACGCGGGTCCTGTCCTGTCGCTCAAAACCCAGTTCAGAATGGCGGCGTCATTGGTGGCGCAAGCCATGCCGATCATGGTAGTCCTGTTCATATTCTTCCCGCGTATCGCGGGGCCTTTGTGGAAGCTTCCGGACGATCCGAGCAGCGCAAAGACCGGGCTCAGCGATATCATAGAGCCCGGCAGCGTCAGCCGCCTCGCCTTGTCGCGGGAGCCGGCTTTTCGCGCCGATTTCGAAGGTCCCTTGCCGCTGCCCGCCGAGCGCTACTGGCGAGGCCCGGTGTTCTGGCATACCGATGGAAGACGCTGGACCCTGCCGCCGGAACAAGGCCGGAACACCGTTCAGGCACCGGCATTCTCCGGACCGGCTTACCGTTACACGATCACTCTTGAGCCGCATCAAAAACGCTGGGTTTTCGCTTTGGATCTACCCAAAGTTTTTCCCGAGAACCTCGCTCAGACGCCCGAATATTTGCTGCTGACGCCGCAAAACGTCGGCGAACGCCGGCAATACACGATCAGCTCCTATCCGAATTACCGAACCGGCGAACTCAGCCCCGCCGAGCGGGAACAGGGTCTCCAGCTGCCGGATAGACCTTCGGCACGCATGCTCCGGCTGGTCGAACGCTGGCGCCAGTCGTCGTCGGACCCAAAAGACATCGTGAACAAGGCGCTGCTCCATTTTCGCGAGGAGCCGTTCGTATACACGCTCAACCCGCCGGTCATACGCGACAAGCCGGTGGACACCTTTCTTTTCGAGACCCGCAAGGGCTTTTGCGAGCATTACGCCACGGCGTTCGTTTATCTGATGCGGGTGGCGGGAATTCCGGCGAGGGTGGTAACCGGTTATCAGGGAGGGCAATGGAACCCGGTTGGAAAATTCCTGGAAGTACGCCAAGCCGATGCTCACGCCTGGGCCGAGGTGTGGTTATCCGAACAAGGCTGGACGCGCGTCGACCCCACTGCCGCCGTGGCGCCGCACCGGATCGAGCAGGGGATAGACCTGGATCGGCAAATGGCCGATCACGAGGTCAGTTTCAGTCCTGTCGGACGGGCACTGGCCGATGCCGCTTTCGATCTCCACGACTGGT
>NZ_JBDIVO010000408.1:0-3711 GCF_039794385.1 Methylocaldum sp.
TGGCGTGCCACAGAGGATGAATCTGGGCACTGGAAGGAATCTTTAGTCTGGCGCTAACGCCGCAAGATGGCGTACTCCTGGTACGTTAAAGAGGAAATATCAAATCCTTGCCGCCTGGTTGCAGGACACCATCCGCTGGCAGTATTCCCTTCTGACACGGCGAAGATATGAGTGGCTCAAGCCAGCACAATCGGGGTCGGGTTCAGGCGTAAATCCCAGCCTTGCCCTTAGCTATCGGCAAAGCCAAGTGGGCTGCTGATGAAGTGAGCCAGGTCCGGCGGGTCGTCTGTTACGGAACTTTGGGCAGCGCTCCGACATCAGACACGGCAGGTGAAGCTCGTGCGGATTTCGGGATTGTTTTCGTTGGGCGCACTGCTTATCGAAATGGGGGCGCCCTCTACGAACGCACCGAAGCCTCACGGCTGGCGGAGTACGATCAAGGCATATTCCATACTGTCGGATAACGCTCGCCAGCTGGCCTCGATAATGTTGGGGCTCGCACCCACTGTAGTCCACGTGCGTTCACCATGACAAAAATCCATGAGAACCCGCGTAACGGCTCCGGTACCCTGCTCGGTGTTCAGAATGCGCACTTTATAGTCGGTCAGCTGAACCTGTTCCAGCTCTGGATAATACCGGCAGAGCACTTCATGGAGGGCTTGCGCCAGCGCATTCACCGGCCCGTTGCCTTCGGCGGCGGCGAATCGAACGTCTCCCCCTACTCGGATTTTGACGGTCGCCTCGGACAATAAACCGCGGCCATGACGGTGTTCCGCCAACACCATGAAATCGATGAGCTCGAACGGTGGCTGGTAATCCGAACCGGCTCGATGCAGCAGAAGATCCACGGAGGCTTCCGCGGCTTCGAATGCAAAACCCTGATGTTCTAGGTTTTTCACCTGGTGCAGTACCCGTTGCGCCTCATCATCCGAGAGCTTAAGCCCGCGAAGCTGAGCTTGGGAAAGCAGATTGCCGCGCCCGGATAACTCCGACACGAGCATGCGGGTCGCATTACCCACCAGAGTAGGATCGATATGCTGATAACTGCCGGCGTGCTTCAAGACGGCCGCGGCATGGATCCCGCCCTTGTGCGCGAACGCACTCTCTCCAACGTAAGGCTGCTGCTTGGAATGGCTCAGATTGGCGATTTCGGCCACATATTTCGACAGGCTCGTGAGCTCCCGCAACTGTTCCGAAGCCAGTACCGAATACCCCATCTTGAGCTGCAAGGCCGGGATGATGCTCGTGAGATCCGCATTGCCAACTCGCTCTCCGTACCCGTTGATGGTGCCCTGGATCTGAACGCATCCCCCACGCACCGCGGCCAAGGAGTTGGCCACCGCGCAGGCGCTATCGTTGTGGACATGAATCCCGAGCCAGCCCGGTATGCGGCGACTGGCCGCCACGATCGGCTCGATTTCCCAAGGCAAACTGCCCCCATTGGTGTCGCAGAGGACCAGGAAGTCGGCTCCGCTTTCTGCCGCAGCCTGCAAAGTCGCTAGGGCGTAGTCCGGGTTTGCCTTATAGCCGTCGAAATAGTGTTCCGCATCGAAGATCACCTCGAAACCGCGCTGCTTCATGAACGCCACGCTGTCTCGAATCATTACCAGATTTTCTTCCGGCGTGGTGTTCAACACGCTGCCGACCTGAAAGTCCCAGCTTTTTCCAACCAGCGCCACGGCAGGCGTGCCGGCACTGCTCAGGGCCGCAAGATTCCGGTCGTCCTCACAGCGGCTGTGCTTTCGCCGGGTGCTGCCGAACGCCACCAGCCGTGCCTGTTGAAGCCCGATGCCACGGACTCGGTTAAAAAATTCGGCATCCTTCGGATTGGATCCGGGCCAACCGCCTTCGATGTAATGGATTCCGATCCGATCCAGCCGCCGCGCGATCGCCAGCTTGTCCTCACAGGAAAAGGAAACCTCCTCCCGCTGGGAGCCATCGCGGAGCGTGGTGTCGTACAGGAAAAGTTGAACCATTCTCGTCTCTTTGTTAAGTCATCAGCGGCATGGATGATCTGCCAGTACCCGCGTCGGATAGGCTAAGAGCCCTCGGGAGTCCCTCGCACGACGGAGCTAAGCAAAGGACATCAGCAGGTCTTTTAATCTCTTTTATGGGCATTGTACGGTTGAGTCCGTCAAGGTGACATGAATTCCGAGGGTGAGCTCGATTCGGTCAAAGGTTGTTCAGGACCGTTCAGGCAATAGGGAACGAAGCTCAATGCTCCGCGCCGACGAATGCTGGCTTCATTAAGGAATGTGCCGACCACCCGGGAATGGAAAGCGACGATGAATCCATTCGCAACTCTTGATCCCAACCGTTTTACACCCTGTCAGGATAGGCGGTCGTCAGGACGATCACCGAATTCCAGACAGGTCCCGACCGTGCAGCACTTTCGGGAACAGTCTAACAAACGCGATGGAATACCCCATCCGCGGTTGGCTTCCGCATGCCCGGCGCATTTGTCGGAGTTTTTGATCAGCAGAATATCCTATCCTGCGGCCAATCAAGTTTGTAGAATCAGTCCAATCCATCCGAGGAGGGGCGCGACCATGATCAACAGGACCGAAGCCGAGCAGGAACTCCGCGTGGATCTGGCGGCCGCTTTCCACATGGCTGTGGCGAACCAACTCCACGAAGGGATCGCCAATCATTTTTCCGCCGTTCTCCCCGATGGCCAGCACTTTCTGGTCAACCCTTTTGGCCTGCATTTCTCGGAAATCACCGCCTCGAACCTGATCGTCTGCGATTTCGACGGCAACGTGGTCCGGGGAGAGGGCGAGCCGGCGGCATCGGCACATCACATCCACGCCCCGATCCACCGCCTCGTTTCCCGTGCCCGGGTGCTGCTCCACACCCATCAGCCTTATGCCACAGCGCTGACGATGCTGGCACAAGGCCGTCTCGAATGGGCCCTGCACACCACGTGCCGCTTCTATGGCCGGGTCGCCTACGACATCGACTACGACGGAGTCGCCCTGTCGGATGCCGTCGGTGAACGGCTGGCGAGCATTCTTGGCGATAATGACGTGCTGTTCCTGGGCCATCACGGGGTCATCACGGCCGCGCCGACCGTGGCTCAGGCATGGGATGACCTTTACTTCATCGAGCGGGCGGCTCAGACTCAGATTCTCGCCATGAGCACCGGGCGTCCCCTCGGTCGTTTGGATCCCGCCCTGATCGAGCAGGTTGCCGCGCAGACCCGCTATGAGCGTTTCGACCTGGGCTACATCGAGCGCCATTTCGCCGCTCAGAAGCGGCTGCTGGATGCGGCTGGCGGGTTGTACCGCCGCTGATTAACCGGCCTGAGCCCGAAGCCGAAAGCTCCTGTGGACAAGGCTTGGGGGACCCCGAAGGTCATCCGAAGAACCCGAGGGTTCCTCGGAAGAGCCAGATTTCAGTGCAAATCAACAGTAGTCGGGTACATCAAGGGCAAGAGCGCGATTCACCTGGCCCGGGTATCCGGCGAGCGGAAGCACCTTTGTTGGGCAACACTTCAGGGCGCAGGGTACTTTGTTTCGACCATGGATCGGGACGAGCGGGTGATTAGCGAGTACATCCGCCACCGGGAACGCGAAGATCAGCGATTGGAACAGATGAACCTCTGGTACTGAGTTTGCCACCTTTAAGGTGGCTCAAGAACGGCGGGGCCGCGTTAGCGACCCCGTTCAGCCGCTTTGAGCGGCTCACATTCTAAAACCCCCGGCAGAGCCG
>NZ_JBDIVO010000409.1:0-3711 GCF_039794385.1 Methylocaldum sp.
GGCCGTCACGGCCGGGACCGCCACCCCCATCGCGACAGGCGGCATGCTGCCGAGGGGCGCCGATGCGGTGGTGATGATCGAGCACACCGAATTGCTGGAAGATCGCCAGCCGCTCCGCATCGAAATCCGCAAACCCGCCCTGCCCGGCCAGTTCGTCGCTTTCGCCGGCACCGACGTCGCCAAAGGCGAAACCGTGATGCGCGCCGGGCAATGGCTCACGTCGCGGGAGCTCGGGGTGTTGGCCGCCATCGGTCTGGACCAGGTGGACGTTTATCTCCGCCCGCGCGTCGCAATCATCTCCACCGGCAACGAAATCGTTCCGCCCGGCGAGCCCCTGCGCCCCGGCAAGGTCTACGACTCCAACGGCACGATACTCGCGGCGGCCGTGCGCGAACTCGGCGGCGAACCGGTGAGCCTCGGCGTGGTGCCGGATGACGAGTCGGCACTCGATAGCGCGTTGAGGCGGGGCTTGGAATGCGACATGGTGCTGCTCTCGGGCGGCACTTCGAAAGGCGCGGGCGACCTGTCCTACCGCGCCGTCAGCGCCTTGAAGAACCCCGGCATCGTGGCGCACGGGGTGGCGCTCAAACCCGGCAAGCCGATTTGCCTGGCCGTGACCGACGGCAAGCCTGTGGTGGTGCTGCCCGGCTTTCCCACCTCGGCCATCTTCAATTTCCACGAATTCGTCGCTCCGGTATTGAGGCGCCTGGCGGGACTGCCCGCCGCGAGAACACGGTCGGTCGAAGCCACGCTGCCCATGCGGGTTACATCGGAGCGGGGACGCACCGAATACCTTTTGGTCAGCCTGATGCCGACCGACGACGGACTCGCGGCCTACCCAATGGGAAAAGGCTCCGGCGCGGTGACCGCTTTCAGCTTCGCGGACGGGTTCATCGCCATCGACCAGCGCACCGAACAGGTTCCGGCGGGCAGCGCAGTCTCGGTGCAACTGCTCGGCCAGGCGCTGGAACCCGCCGAACTGGTGTTCGTGGGCAGCCAGTGCGCGGGGCTGGATTATCTGTTGACGCTATTGCAGCAGCGGGCCTTAAGCGTCAAAGCCTTCTACGTCGGCAGCATGGGCGGCGCGGCGGCGGCCAAGCGGGGCGAATGCGACATCGCCGGGGTGCATCTCATGGACCCCGCGACCGGCGAATACAACCGCCACCTGCTGACGGCGGAACTCGAACTCGTCCCCGGCTACCGCCGCATGCAGGGCATCGTGTTCCGCAAGGACGACCCGCGGTTTGCCGGAAAACCGCTCGAAGCGGCGCTGGCCGCTGCGCGCGAGGATGCGAGCTGCCTCATGATCAACCGCAATGCCGGCAGCGGAACCCGCATCCTGATCGACCGCTTGCTCGAAGGCGGGCAGCCGCCCGGCTACCCCGTGCAACCCAAGTCGCACAACGCGGTGGCCGCCGCCGTGGCGCAAAGCCGCGCCGACTGGGGCGTCGCCATCGAAACGGTCGCCGCCCAATACGGTCTCGGGTTCATACCCGTTCAGGACGAACATTACGATTTTCTGGTGCCGAAAAGCCATTTGGAAAAACCCGGTGTTCGCCGTTTTCGGGAGTTTCTCGGGGATGATCGGGTGAGGCAGGCGCTAGTCGATATGGGCTTTCGTTTATAGCCATAGCCCTTGGGTTACAATCCCTTTGGTTTATGCAGGTACAGTCCTGAATTTCTTACTCCAAGAAACGATTGAGACCCAATCATGGTAAAGGACGAATCGGATACGCAGAACATGATGACGGTTCCGGAAGTCGCGCGTTATCTGCGTCTCAAAGAACGCAAGATTTACGATCTGCTTGCCCAGAAACGCATTCCCTGCACTCGGGTCACGGGCAAGTGGCTGTTCCCGAAGGAGCAGATCGACATCTGGCTCAAGCAGAACAGCGAGTTCCAGGTACAGCCGGGCGCGGAAGTCCGCCCGCTGCCGCAGGTGGTGGTCGGCAGTCACGATCCGCTGCTGGAATGGGCACTGGGAGAAACCGGTTACCCCTTGGCCATGCAGATGAACGGCAGCACCGAGGGTTTGGAGCGGTTCGCCGCCGACGAAGGGGTGCTGTGCGGCATTCACCTGCTCGACCCGGCAAGCGACGAATACAACTTGCCGGCGGTCAAGGAACATCTGAAAGGCGCGGAAATCGTGGTTCTGCACTGGGCCTGGCGGGAGCAGGGACTGGTGCTCCCGGCCGGCAATCCGCTCGGCATCCGTGCCCTCTCCGATTTGGCCCGGACCCGCGCGCGGATCATCGAAAGACAGGAAGGCGCCGGCAGCCGTCTGCTCTTCCGGCATTTGCTCAAGCAGTCGGGGCTTTCGATCGAGAGTTTGAATCTCCTGTCCCAGCCGGCCCGCGGCCACGTCGACATCGGGCTTGCGGTCTGCAGCGGCCAGGCGGACGCCGGCATCGCGGTGCAGTCCGTGGCCCGGCAAATGAAACTGGAATTCCTGACTCTGGCGCGGGAACGCTTCGACCTCGTCATCCGCCGGCGCGATTATTTCGAGCCGCCGTTCCAAACCCTGCTGAAATTCACCCGCGCCCCGGAATTCGCGGAAAAGGCCCAAAGCCTAGGCGGCTACGATATCGGGGCGCTGGGCGAAGTGCTGTACAACAGCCCGTGAACTGGCGGCTATCGCCCTATCCTGCGTAGCATGTTGCTCGTTTCTCGAGTCGTTCTACGGCTTCGGTCATTCGACAAAAAATCTAGCGAATGTCGGGAAGGGATTCGCGGCCTACAGGGTGCACGGTCGTAGGTCGGCAATCCCTTGCCGACGAAGACGCTCGGTAGGACCGTAACGTCGGGAAAGGATTCCCGACCTACAGGGTGCTCAGTCGTAGGTCGGCAATCCTTTGCCGACGAATCCGTTGGCCGGACGGCGGCGCCGGGAAAGAATTTCCGAGCCGCGGGCCCACGATCCGGAAAATTCGCGGATCGAATACGCCGCCATTATTCACACATACTCTTCATTTGAGCGAGCGATTGCGCCATCTGCTGCTCGCAGGTTTGGCGGGCCGCTCCCGTCGCGCCGGCGCACGCAATCTTCGGGTCCATCTGGAACATCTGCGCTTTCATCGCCTTGCAGGCTTCGCTGTTCTTGTCGAAGCTGATGGCCGGCTGCCCGCCGTTTCCCTTGCAGGGCCCTTCGTAGGTGTAGCGTGATGTCATGGCGAAAGAGCCTTCTGGGCTCTTCCCGGCGGCTTCGATCAAGAACGAACGCGGCCCCTCACGGGTTATGGTGCTGCGGTAGACGCCGCTTTCGCACGTGGCCTCGTAAACGGCGCGATTATCCTTGTTTTCGAGGATCTTGCCGCGGCATGTGCTCGGCCCCTGCTGCTGCTCACTCTTCTTGGCCATGTCCATGATGCTGTCCATGCACATCGACATGCTTTTGGGCATGGCGCTCACAGCCTCTCCGTCGCCTTCGCCGCCGTCGAACTTGAGAATCTCCATGCGCCATTGGCCTTTCTGGGCCGGCGCATCGCGAAATACTTTGGGCACTTCTTCCGCCGAGGCGGCGGATGCGCCGCCCGCAATCACCAGAATCCCCACCACACCGAACTTGCCGATCTTGTTCACAGACATCTCCAATTAGGGGTAATACTCAGGACACCGGCAGGCAACGGTGCCCGTTCCGGCGCCATGGAAGCTTAGCCGAGTTCTCGCCCGACTGCCGTGATCCGCCGATCGCTTTTGTTGGAAAACCGACAT
>NZ_JBDIVO010000410.1:0-3693 GCF_039794385.1 Methylocaldum sp.
GCGCTTGTTTCGTTCATCTTTACGCGCAAGGAAGCAAATCCGTCGGTTCCGGGCTCGAAGCGAATCTGAGCCGCCAGCGGCGTGGGATTTTTCTCTACGAAAATGAGCATGCGCGAGGTGTTCGGCAGCCGGCTATCGACTGAAATCGGCACGATCGCGCCGTTCTCGGCCAGTTCCGGCACTTCGAAGGCAATTCGGTTGGTTTCAGCCCACGACGCTCCCGCCAACATATCCGAAAGCAGTCGGCTGAAACCGTTCTCCATCCGTTGAGGTGCTCTGGATTTCGCCACCCCAAAAACGACTTCCCAAGGTAATGCTAATGCCGCTACTAGCATTCGAACGAAGTTGCGTCTGGATTGCGTCATTTCGTATCCCTGCTTGAATCCAAGCGATCTAATGATTACCTTAACTTTGGCCCCGTTCGACCTGAGTCACTAAAATGTCCAGCATCAAGATACGCACCAAGCAGGAAGAAGGCCTAACCACCGTCCGCATGCTTATCACCCATCCGATGGAAACCGGACGCCGCTGGGATGAGCTGACGGAAAGAACCATTCCGGCTCACTTCATTCGAGAAGTCAGAATAGAGCACAATCAACGCTTGGTCGCAAGCTGTGAGCTAAGCACAGCCGTATCCAGAGATCCCTACATCTCAGTGAGATTCCGTGGCGGAAAAACGGGCGACAAGATTCGTGTCACCTGGGCGGACAATTTGGGAAACACCGACAGCGCCGAAAGCACCATCGGTTAAGGTTACGCAGCACCTTACAGTTCACGGGTTGCGCTGAAGCGAATATCCGGCCAGCGCTCCTGGGTAAGCTGCAGATTGACTCGGCTGCTGGCCAAATAAACCAAATAACCGCTGCCGTCTTCGGCCAGATTGTCGAAAACCTTGCGCTTGAATTCCTCCAGCTTCTTCGGATCATCACACCCGACCCAGCGTGCCGTGGTGACCGGTACGTTGTCGTAAACGCATTCGACGTTGTACTCCGATTTCAACCGGAAGGCCGTCACATCGAACTGTAGGACACCCACGGCGCCCAGAATAAGATCGTTATTCTTAAGCGGCCGAAAGAGCTGGGTCGCGCCCTCCTCGGTCAATTGCTGCAAGCCCTTTTGCAGGGCCTTCGCGCGGAGCGGATCTTTCAGCACCACCCGGCGGAACAACTCCGGCGCGAAATAAGGCACCCCTTCGTATTTGAGCGTCTCCCCCTGGCTGAACGTATCGCCCACCTGGATCGTGCCATGGTTATGCAAGCCGATGATGTCGCCCGGATACGCCTCTTCGACATTGGTTCGGGTATCGGCCTGGAACGTGATGGCATTGGCGATCTGGACCGTTTTGCCGATGCGGACGTGGTGCATTCGCATGCCCTTCACGTACTTGCCCGAGCAGATTCGCATAAAAGCGATGCGGTCGCGGTGCGCCGGGTCCATATTCGCCTGAATCTTGAAGACGAAGCCGGTGAACTTTTCTTCCTCGGGCCCCACGACGCGCTCGCGGGCTTGCCGCGCTTGAGGCGGTGGCGCATAGTCTGCAAACGCGTTCAATAGCTCCAGAACGCCGAAATTATTGATCGCCGAGCCGAAAAATACCGGAGTTTGCTTTCCGGCCAAGTAGGACTGGATGTCAAACTCGTGACTGGCGCCGCGCACCAGCTCGATCTCCATCCGCAACTCGTCTGCCTGATCTCCGAGTATCTCTTCCAACCGAGGGTTATCCAATCCCTGGATGACCTCCCCTTCGACGATGCGATCACCGTGAGACGGGCTGAACAACTGAATCGCGTCGTCATACAACTGATACACGCCTTTAAAGCGCTTGCCCATGCCGATGGGCCAAGTCATGGGCGCGCATTGAATCTTTAAAATGCGTTCGATCTCGTCCAACAATTCGATGGGCTCCCGCCCTTCGCGGTCGAGCTTGTTAATGAAGGTGAGGATCGGAGTATCCCGCAACCGGCAGACCTCCATGAGCTTAATGGTCCTTTCCTCGACACCCTTGGCGCTATCGATCACCATCAGGGCGGAGTCCACCGCCGTGAGCGTCCTATAAGTATCCTCGGAAAAATCCTCGTGTCCGGGAGTATCCAACAGATTGAAAATCTTATCCTTGTGCTCGAACTGCATGACCGAGGTCGTAACCGAGATTCCTCTCTGCTTTTCCATCTCCATCCAATCCGAGGTGGCGTGACGAGCCGCCTTGCGTCCTTTGACCGAGCCGGCCAACTGGATCGCGCCTCCGAACAGGAGGAGCTTTTCGGTCAATGTGGTTTTACCGGCGTCCGGGTGAGAGATGATGGCGAAAGTGCGGCGGCGGCTTAATTCCGAAAGAAATTCAGACATCGAAAATTGCAGCGAAAAATACAAATTATACCGCGCTCGCCACGACTAACGGCAGCAGAACACGACTTTGAAAGGGATTATGTTCTTGTCGGGCCGGCCAGTTTTGGGAGTTTGGACGAGCTATCGGTTACGCCGGTCGGCAGCCTCTTCCATTTTCCTGCCGAGCTTTTGGACGTCCTTGCCGAAGCCCGATACGGTATTGCACCCGACGAGCATTGCGATCATCAGCCACATCAGGACGCGAAAAGCGAATTTCCTCACAAGTATCCCCCGCAAAAAATTGATCCAATCACTATAGGGGCTAGTTGCGGCCCATTTCAATACCTTGTCACTTAGCTCGATACGGTACTTTCGAATCCCAGATTTTTCACCGTAATCAAGCGCGATTCCATGCCATGTTCGACGCAGTAGCGCGACTCTATAAATTTCTAGTTTGGCACAGCGATATTTTCGCTTTCTTACAACAGTGTCGCGCAATAGCGACTAGCCTCATAGACCTCCCTCGGTGAACCTCCACAGACCATTCTTTACTGACTTCTTGGAAGCGGTTGAACGATTTTGCCCGTTTCTTAAGAGCGACATACGAAGCCCGAAAATATCGGCCAATGTCTCGCATTTGTTTACTTATTAAATGCTTATGAATATGGCCCAAATAATGCCTGAAGCCGAAGCGTGCCGAACAAGGGTTACACAAGAAAATCGTTAGGGACGATAAACACAATCGAGGCACCACGGATAACAAGCCAATGCCGTGCGCTATTGGGGGCTCTGGCGATCGTCAGGCTACGTGACCATAACCACTACCGTAAGCCGTGTAGTCATGAAGAAAAAGAATCGAATCTTCTATTCGCCACTGATTTCAACCGAAACCTCGATGCCCCCGCCGATCATTCCGCCAAAAGCGGTTCGACCTGAGAGCAGCGAAAGGTAGCAACGCGAAGCCAAGGTTCGACGGCAGTCATCCCGCGCAGGCGGGATTGTCAATCGAACCTTAAACGGCAAAACCTAGCGGAATAACTCCCTGCCTCAGGATTCCGGTCGATTTCATTCCACAAAAGACCGCTCTGTAGCAGCAGGCTTCCCGACGCGGCCTGATTCGTGACGCCCTGAAAAGGGACACCGGGACTGACTTCCTGAGAATTAGAGGAGGAGATTTCGAGAAACCGCTCGCATCTGCTTTCCATTACTAAGAGGAGCTAAAAAAATGAAGAAGCACTTGGTCTTGAGTCCGTTATACCTGTCTCTGGCCTTCTCGGGGGTAAGCCATACGGCCGTCGCCGAACGAAAATTGCCTGAAGACTTATTTCAGGACGTTTGGAACGCCATACCGGACACCTATCTGCCTCC
>NZ_JBDIVO010000411.1:0-3687 GCF_039794385.1 Methylocaldum sp.
GCGGATTTCTGTCATTCCTGTTTTCTCTCCTGCGTTGGCCGCTTCTGGCGCTGGCTTTCATCTTCGGTTTGGCCGTCGTCTACCATTACGGCCCTTGCCGCAATGCGCCCCGCTGGCAATGGATCAGCCCCGGTGCCGTGCTGGCGGTAGTGTTGTGGCTGATCGGTTCGGGGCTGTTTTCTTTTTATGTGTCCAATTTCGGAAACTACAACGAAACCTACGGTTCGGTCGGCGCCATCGTCATTCTGCTCACTTGGTTTTACCTCACGGCTTACGTGGTGCTCCTGGGCGCCGAGCTCAACGCCGAAATGGAGCATCAAACCAAGGAGGACACCACCATAGGCGAACCCGAGCCTTTGGGCGAACGTCGTGCATACGTGGCCGACACCATCGGCAAAGCCTATGGGGACAAAGGAAGGGACAACACGGACGATTCGAGGCAACATCCGAGACGATGAGGCCTGCATTCGCAGCGGCGACTCACGTCCGGTCAATCACTGGAGCGCAGGAAAACGGTATGAACAAACAGGTACGAGATGTTATGACCAAGGGCGCCGAGTGCATCGGCGAGCACGAAACCATCATCGAAGCCGCGAAGCGAATGGAACTGCTCGACATCGGCTCACTCCCCATTTGCGGCGACGACAAGCGCCTCAAGGGCATGCTGACGGACCGCGACATCGTGGTGAAGGTTCTGGCCGCAGATCGGGATCCTTCAACGACTACCGCGGGCGAAGTCGCTCAGGGCACTCCCGTCATGGTCCATGCCAGTGACTCCATCGACGATGCGCTGCGCAAGATGATCGACCATAAAGTCAGGCGCTTGCCGGTCATCGAGGAGCACAAGCTGGTCGGCGTCGTGAGCCAAGGCGACTTGGCCACGAGCATAGACACCTCCAAGGTAGGGGACTTGGTCAGGGCGATTTCCGCCGCGCCCTAAAGCGACCCGTCGAAGCACGGAGGGCGATGCCGTTGGATTCAAGGTCGGTATCGCCGGATCGATAGCAAACGGACCTCGAGTCGCCCCGTTCCCGACATTGCAGTCGGCAAAGGATTGCCGACCTACGAACTCAGGCAATCACTCCGGGTAGGTCGGGAATCCTTTCCCGACATCACGGATTGCTCGGCAAACGATGGCCGACCGACGACCACTCGGTTCGGCCTGCCTTTTGAATAGGCGGGACGTTTTCCAGTGCATGGCGCGAGACCGGCGTGAAGACCGCTTTAACTCAACCGGCGCGAACATTCCCTCCCAATAAGGTCAGCACTTCGCCCGTCACGTAACTCGAATCCGCCTCGGACGCGAAATACACGTAAGCCGGCGATATTTCCTCGGGCTGGGCCGGTCGCTGAAACTTGGTCTGCATGCCGAATTTGGCAACTTTTTCGGCCGGCTGATCGGCGGGATTCAGAGGCGTCCAAACCGGCCCCGGAGCGACGCAATTCACCCGGATCCGCGATTCCGCCAGATTCTGCGCCAGCGACTTGGTGAAGGCGATGATCGCGCCTTTGGTCGCCGAGTAATCCAGAAGCCCGGCATTGCCTTCCAGACCGGTGATCGATCCGGTGTTGATGATGGCATCGCCGCCCTTGAGGTGAGGCAGCGCCGCCTTGGTCATATGGAAATAACCGTAGATGTTGGTCTTGAACGTCAGATCCCACTGCTCCTCGGAAATCTCGGCGAGGCTGTCGCAGTGTTTCTGATAGGCTGCGTTATTCACCAGAATGTTCAGTTTGCCGAACGACTGAACGGTTCTTTCCACCGCCTGTCGACAAAACAACGAGTTCTTGATGTCGCCGCAAATGACGATGGCCCTGCGCCCTTCCGCTTCGACCGCCTGCTTGGTTTCCTCGGCGTCCGAATGCGCCTCGTGATAAACGATGGCGACATCCGCTCCCTCCCGAGCGAACAGCACGGCGACGGACCGGCCTATTCCCGAATCGCCCCCCGTCACCAGCGCGACCTTGTCCTTGAGCTTGCCCGCCCCTTTGTAAAGAGGCGCCGAATATCTCGGCCGGGGCTCCAGCTCGGATTCCAGCTCCGGCCGCTCCAGATGTTGTTCCGGAAACGGCGGTTTCGGTTCTTGCAACTCGCCCGTCATACGCTTGCTCCTTTGCCAGATATCAACCCGTGTTCGCCCGGACTCAAACCGAGAACATCACCGATGGTCAAATGTAAATATTCGACTCCGAGCGTCGCTTGTTTATCCGGCATTTCGGCGAAGACCGTTCGATAAATCACGGCGATAGATATCCCGGTGACGAAACGCACGACCGATAGACACTGCCGCTACCGAAGTCGAGCATCAACTTAGATGTCATTGAACTTTTGACAAACAGCATGGACCAAAATATCAGTAGCCGGTAATACGCTTGGAACATGGATAGTTTTAAGCTTTCAGCAGGGAAGGGTCATCCGCAAGCTTTCAGTTACCCAGTCAAACCATAAACAGACCGCAAGGAATGCGACGCCTTTTGCTGCCCAATTAAGCAACTGCTGCGGTGGGTTTATCCGCCGCCGAACAGTAGCGAGCACAGCCGTGTGCTACCGGAATGAACAACGACGCATAAGGCAAATCCGCAAAACGGTCCGCTGATCCCGAAGTCGGCAGGTCATTCGTCCAAGAACGTCAAGGATGCACTCTAAAAGCGGAGATCATGGATATGACAGAGAGTGGAAGGAAACACGTTGTCGTGACCGGCGGAGCCGGGTTTCTGGGAACGAATCTCTGCCGCTGGTTGCTTATGCAAGGTCATGCGGTCACCTGCATCGACAACTTTCGAACCGGAGGCAAGGAGATTCTCCTCGGACTCAAGGATCTGGGTGCTTTGGAAATCATCAATCAGGACATTACCCTGCCGCTGCACGTCGAAAACGTAGACGAAATCTATAACCTCGCCTGCTCCGCCTCGCCGGTCCACTATCAGGCCGATCCGGTCCACACCTTGAAGACCTGCGTGCAGGGCTCGTTCAATCTCCTGGAAATGGCCCGTTACTCGAAAGCCAAGATATTCCAGGCGTCGACCAGCGAAGTTTACGGCGATCCGGAAACCCATCCTCAACATGAAGCTTATCGCGGCTCGGTCAACCCCGTGGGGCCGCGGGCCTGTTACGACGAGGGCAAACGCTGCGCCGAAACCTTGTTTCTCAACTATTACCGGCAGCACACGGTGCGCGTCAAAGTCGGCCGCATCTTCAATACCTACGGACCCTATATGCGGCTCAACGACGGCCGCGTGGTTCCGAACCTGATCGGGCAAGCGCTCCGGAACCGTCCGCTGACCATCTATGGCGACGGCAACCAGACGCGTTCCTTCTGCTATGTCGACGACTTGATCGAGGCGATGCAGCGCTTCATGGCGACGTCCGACGATGTGCCGGGCCCTCTCAATCTGGGCAACCCGGCCGAAATCACCATGCTCGAACTGGCCGACACTATCATCGATCTGACCGGCTCGCGTTCGAAAATCACCTTTCGGCCGCTGCCGGTGGACGATCCCATCCGGCGCTGCCCGGACATCAGCCACGCCCGCGAAAAACTCGGCTGGACGCCATCCACGTCTCTCGTCGACGGCTTAAAACGCACCATAGACTATTTCGAGAGCACCTTGACGGCGAAGGGACATACGTCCTCGAAAGCCATGACCGGAAGCTGATTCCGTTCCGGCCCCCGGCCGGCGATACGG
>NZ_JBDIVO010000412.1:0-3666 GCF_039794385.1 Methylocaldum sp.
TTGACGAAATCAAGCTGAAAATTCCCACCGATGCGAGCATGTTTACGGTTCGGGGGCTTGAATCGCCGCGTTGAAATAGAGTCTTGGGCATTTCTATAAAACCGGTAAACAAGAAGAGTTGTACTTCTGACAATGCCGTTAAGTTAAGGCGAAGGACGTCACCCCGGCAGGGAATGCCGGGGTCCAGAAGCCATGGATGGCAGAGGCGTGTCACTTCCCTGTGCTCTGGATTCATGCCGCACAGTCCCTGTGCGGCATCTTACGGGCGCTTCGCGTGCAAATCGGCCATCCTGCCGATTTGTCCGGCACAAATTTGCCAGGAGCAAATTTGGACGTGCGGAGCACGGTCCGTAGGACGAACCCCAGGGATGGGGTGAGCAATCCCTGCCGGAAGGGGCGTTCTGGCGCTCCCAGAACGACCGTTTGCGATTGGAATGACGGCTTAACTTAACGGCATTGGTACTTTGGACGGACGTTAGTTACTCCAGCGATCTGGCCATCTTTCCTTGGTCTTGCCAAAGGTAATTGAGCGTCTGTTAAAAACCTCCGATCGAGAATATACCTAACGAAAGCATCGGATGGCTGAAACTCTATTTTGCACGGAAAAGACCATGCCCTTTCAGCAGGCTTTTTCCGCAAGTGCAGGATTTGGAATTGAATTAGGGGCATTCTTGTTAAAGCTGCTGATAACTGCTTTTGGGTTTTATTTGATGTTGTCACCGGAATTTGGGTTTTGTGAGGGCGAAACCAGTTCAGAAGGTCTATCCGGGATCGGTTCTTGGATGGAAAAGCTGAATATTGCGGGCAGCTTCGATTACGAGACTTATCAGTATCCTGAGACGCCTCTTTTTCCTGGGCAGATCGAGCAGAATCACGCATTACGACTCGACTTTCGATCGGAAGTAAGCATTGGAGAAAACTGGCGCGCCGCTATAGCGCCGTTTGCCCGCTATGACTTCATGGATGATCGACAAAATACTATTCGCCTCAACGAAGCGTGGGTCGAATACAGCACAGAAAACTGGGATTTTAGGATTGGAAATCAGATTTTCACCTGGGGCCAGATGGAGAGCGTAAACCGAATAGACGTACTCAATCCTAGGGATTTTCGGGACGATGTGATCGAGCCGAGCAAAATCGGTATACCTGCGGCTCTATTCCGTTGGAAATTCGATAACAGCGATATCAGTGCGTATTCGATTCCCTACTACATTCCCGACAGCTTTCCGGGGCCGGACAACTTCTACAGTCTCAGTGGCGGTGCTCCGATTCGCGAACCGGCGGAACGATTCGAGGACCAGTGGGCGATCCGCTACTTCTATGCAGGCGACGGCTTCGATTTTGCCTTGAGTTGGGCGAACGTCATCGAAAGGCTGCCGATTTTCGATATGAACGAGACGGGGACGAAGTTGATCGGGACCCCCTACAAATCCAACCGCCTCGGTTTTGAATTCACCAAAGTTATCGAGAGCCTGATCGTCAAGGGAGAGGGATTCTATCGGTTTCCCGAGACCGAACTCCTTGCGCCGGGATTTTTTTATACCGCGGGGTTGGAATACACCTTTCCCGCGATTGTCGGCCTATCCGATTTGACGCTGTTTACCGAATATTTCGGGAAAGTCGGTGACGGGCAAGTCAGATTCCAGATACTCGAGAACAGCCTTTTCACCGGTTTTCGTTTGACGGTCAACGACCTGGCCCGCCAGGAGTTCGAGGTCGGGGCCATAAACAATTTTAAGCCGGCCGGCACCTGGCTCGTGCGAGCCCGATATGCCCGCGACATCGTCGAGCAGCTCCGGTTCGAGGTGACGTATACGGACTCTTTCGGGTTTTTCGTTTTCCCGGATCAGGATGAAGACGGTGACGGCGCCTTTCGGGTGCGGCTGAGATACAGTTTTTAATTCAATTTTCGGCGGGATGCTATGCGTGAGAAGAAACTGGTAACGGCTTACGCCAACTGGGTCATCAGGAACCGGATCTGGGTGATCCTGGCGAGCCTTGCCGTGATCGTCTTTCTGGGCGGGTTTCTGGGACGGCTGTCCTTCGACTCGAACTATCGCATCTGGTTCGACGAGGAGGATCCCTATCTAAAAAGCTACGATCTTTTCGTCAAGGAGTTCGGCCACGATGATATGTTCGTCGTGGCGTTCGAAGAGTCGCAGGGGATTCTTCAGCCGAAGCCCCTCGAAACCATCCAGCGTCTTACCGACAAATTCTGGCACGTAGCCGGCGTGATCCGGGTGGATTCGCTTTCCAACTTCCAGGCGTTGCGGGGCGATGCCGAAGGCTTCAGCGCCGAGGCCCTGTTCCCGAGCGACAAGCCGGTCACCCCGGAGCGCATCGCGGCAGCCCGGAGTTATATCGACCAGGACCCGCTGGTGACCGGTTCTCTGATCTCCCCGGATCGGAAAGTCGGCATCATTCGAGCGCGCATCGCGCCGGTCGCCGTGACGCCCGAGTTGCCGGCGAAGGTCTACAACCAGTTGATGCAAATCCTGGACGAGGAGAAAGCCCGGAGCGGCTACGAGTTTTACCTAGCCGGCGGTCCCATCACCGACCAGGCTTTCGACCAGGTGGCGCAGAAGGATATGGGATTCCTGGTCCCGCTGTTGCTGGTCATTCTGGGTGTGGTGTGGTTCATCCTGTTCCGCTCGATCCTCGGAGTCCTGCTGTCCCTCGGCATCTCTCTCCTGAGCGTGATCGGCGCCATGGGCCTTACCGGACTCGTGGGCCATAAACTGAACGTGGTCACCACCACGACGCCGCAGTTGCTCATCGGTATCGCCGTGGCGGGCTGCGTCCATATGGCGGCGATGTTCGTCAAAGCCAAGCGCAACGGTCTGAATTCCAGGGACGCCGTCAAGGAGTCGCTGCGGATCAATCTGAGCGCGATCGTCATGACCTCGGTCACGACGGCGATCGGTTTCTTCTCCTTTTATTTAACGGCCACCATCATTCCTCTCAAGCTGTTCGGTTTCGAGGCCGGTTGCGGCACTTTGCTGATTCTGTTCCTGACTCTGACCCTGCTGCCGGCGCTGTTGAGTTTCTTCCCGGAAAAGACGCCGCGTCCCGTCTTCGATTCCGAGTGGTTCAAGGGTTTTCTGGATCGGCTGCGTTGGGCGTCCATACACCGCAGCAGGCAGGTGGTCCTGGGCTGGCTCGTCTTCATCGGCATCTTTGCGGCTTTCCTGCCGATGCTCACGGTCGATTCCAATCCGGTGTCCTATTTCCGCTCCAGCTTCTGGTTCGCCGAATCGGTCCATTTCCTGGAGGAGAAGGGCTCGGGCGGGGCGGTGTACGAGCTGGTCGTACGCGGCAAGGGCCCGGATTCCATCAAGACCGTGGAGTATATGCGCGACCTGGATGCCTTCACGCAGTACCTGGCCCAGGAAGCGCCGGGCGGGCTGAGCAACGTCTACTCCCTGTCCACCGTGCTGCGCAATGTCAATCGCGCCCTGCACGAGGACGACCCCAGTTTCCATACCCTTCCCGATGACAACGATTCGATCGCCCAATATTTGTTCCTCTACAGCCTCTCGGTGCCGGTGGGTCAGGACATCAACGACCGTTTCAACGTCGATTATTCCGCGAGTCGCGTGACGGTGATCCGCGCCCTGGTCCCGACCCGCGCCAGCCGCGAAAACATGGACATCATCAGCGACTGGG